>RDXV01000040.1 GCA_004292695.1 Nostocales cyanobacterium
AACTGTCAACTGTCAACTGTCAACTGTCAACTGTCAACTGTCAACTGTCAACTGTCAACTGTCAACTGTCAACTGTCAACTGTCACCTGTCACCTGTCACCTTACAAGATATCTATTTCCTCTTGTTTTTCTTGCTGTTTAATTCTCTGTAAAGGTACACGAATTAAGTTATAAGCACCTTTGGTAGCGATGTTTTTATAATGATCTGGTGGTAAGTTCATTTCAATTAATTTTTTCTGTTCTGTTAACATTAATAGTGATGGTGGATGATTGGTTTTTGCTGCTTCTTGGTTGATGTGAGCTACTGCTTCTTGGGCAAATTTCATATAATTAACGGTTTTTTGACTGTAAAAAGTTACCGTTGGTTTTTTGAAACCTACCATGATAAATTCTTCGTTGGGTTGTCTTTCTTGTACTGCTGTTTCTGCTAATTGTCTTAATGGTAATTGACGTTGTTCATCCATTAAAAATAAAGCTGGCATTAACACAAAGGATAAAAAGGCGATAAAGGCGATGATATTAATGGCAATTACAGGGCGTAAATAATGAGTGACAATTAATGAGGCGATCGCAATAGCAGCAATGATCCAAATTATGCCCCCAATGTTTGTAATTCCTAATTTTTCAATTTTGTCATAAAGTTCTGGTGCTGCGGGATCTGTTCCCACTATACGAGGAATATTAAATAAAGCGACGGCTATTGTTGATAAAAATGAAACGTTGATCCAACTACTAATGCGGAATGATCTTTCTGTGTTTTTTCCTGTGAATAAATCACTCCAAAATAATGCTACTAAAATCGCTGCTGCTGGCATTAAAGGTAATACATAACTGGGTAATTTTGTAACGGCAATGGTGAAAAATACAAATACACCTAAAAACCAAAAACAAGCAAATAAATCTAAATGTTGAGAACGTTCTTGATTAATTATTTGCTGTCTGCGCCAAAATTGTAACCTGGCTATGGCCGCAGGGATAAATACTGAGTAGGGCGCGAATCCTAATAACACAACTAAAAAGTAAAAATACCAAGGGGCTGAGTGACCGTTAACTACTTCTGTAAAGCGTTCTACGTTGTGATAGCCAAAAAAGGCATTTATGAAGTTCCAGCCGTTACGCAGGGTAACGAGGATGTACCAGGGCGCGGAAACAAGTAGGGATATACATATTCCTTTGATGGGGTGCATTTCTCGCCACAGTTGCCAAAATTTGCCCAGGTATAAACCAAAGATGATCATGATAAAACCCGGTAAAACTAAGCCTACCGGACCTTTGGTTAATATTCCTGCTCCCATTAATATGTAGGATGCTATGTACCATTGGTTGGGAAAACGCCCAGGTGTGGAGTTTTGAGCGTATCCCATAAAGAAGCATAATAAGGCTGAGGCGATGCAACCAGTTAACAGCATATCGGAAACGCCGACTCTACCCCAAACTATCATTTCTGGGTTAATTGCGATTAAGGCTGATGCGAGGGCGGCGGTGAGGTAACGACGAGTGGGGTTTGTTGTTTGTTGCAGTTCGTCTTTTTTGGCAAAGTACCACTGCACGACGTAAAAACCTAGTGCGCTGACTGCTGTGGCTGATAGTGCGGAGGGGATACGGGCTGCCCATTCATTGACACCCATGATAGCGTAGGCGATCGCCTGACACCAATAAATGAGGGCGGGTTTGTCAAACCGAGTTTCACCGTTAAAGAAGGGTGTGATCCAGTCACCTGTGATTAACATTTGTCTGGATGCTTCGGCGAAAAGTGGCTCTGTTTCGTCAATTAAGCCAACATTACCTAAGTTCCAGATGAATGCTAGGAAGTTGATAAATAGTAACCAGACAATGGCAATGGTTACAGCAAGGGCTGGATGCTCTTCGATGTGATTAAACCATTTTTGCATAGGTTGGCGATCGCTCAATTTTAGCCTCATAAATCAGTTCTTAGAAAGACTATCATTCGTGTCTGTTCTATCAACACAATAATTTAAAAGTCGTTTTTTAGTAAGTTTTTGTTCTCAAAGAAGTATCGAGTATCGAGTTTAGGAGAAATTTTTGGGAAAGCGTCTCCAGCATTTGTATAAAATCTATATTGATGGATATATACCCCATAACATGAAACGTTTTCCTTTATTTGCTGTGCCATTCGTAACTTTAAGCTTGCTGGTGTGCGGTGGGATGAATGCTAGTAAGAGTCTATCCCAACCTGCGGCTGTTGATTTGGTTAATGCAATTCCTGATGGCAACTATCGCTTTTGTAGTCAACAACCCAAAACAACTAATGTAACTCCTCCTGATGCTATCGTTGGCAATTGCTTTTTATTTCGTAAGCAGGGAAATAAAGTTGTTGGCAGCTATTACGACACAAGGACATTAGGTGAAGAAAGCCTCTGTTTAAGAGGAACATTGAGCGATCGCTTCGGCGGTGAAGGTTTAGAATTGATTGGTGGTATTGGTCGTCAGCGGATACCAGCCAAAGCAGAAAGTTCTAATCTAGTAAATTGGGACAAAGAAGGAATTCTCAAAGTTGGTAGTGCAGTCCGTTTTGGTAAACGTACTATGGCGGGTCAACCTATACATTACCGCCAAGCTGCCATAGATTTTATGCGGCTTTATCGTTACAATTTGGGTAATAAATTACCACCTACAAGGTGTATTAGGTAGGAATTGTTACATAGATTTCCAACCTCGATAAATCAATTATTTAAGGATATTTAAGGGGAAATAAAGAGCAAGTTTTGAGTAGTAAGCTGTTGTGCATTTAATTTGTATAAGTCTAGCGGGCAAGATGCCCGCACCACAATACTTCACTATCTGAAAATTATACAATTTAGCTGCTTGACAGCTTATCAGGGTTAATTACTTGCACAAGATTGGAGTTGATACAACGAAAAAATACAAAAAACTCCTTGATATCCTTGAACCTCACAACCAAACTTTTTCATTAAAACCTAAATACTATATTTGTCTAACCATAATTTTACAGCAGATTGTAATTTTTCCCTCTCAGAATGTTTAATACCTTGAGGATCAAAACGATAGCGATAATGCAATTCAATTAATGATGATAGTTCATCAATTTTATATTTATAATCATCATTTTCTGATAGTTCTTTTTTAATTCTTGATATCCAGTTTTTTAAGGACTCCCCAGGATAGCGGTTAAACCCTATGTCATTTAATGCTTGTTCTATGAGGTAAATATCAGAGTCAGTTTTTAAGTTTGTTGATTTTTCGCTGTTGTTTAATATTTTTTGTTGTTTAAATACTCTTTTTACTGCGTTACTAGGTGCAGATTTTCTCAACATGATCATAAATATTGGTAGGAGTAACCACCACAGATAGTTTATTAAACCAGTATTTCTTAAATATGTGAAAAATTCAGAAGTTTTAAATCCTATAAATGACCATAAGTCACCTAGTTTACTAAATTGAGAAATTTGGGCATTTTCTATATTTGTCCAGTCTGGGGGTGTACTATCAAAAGTTTGCCATTTACCATTTATATATACCATTGTCCAAGCATGAGCGTGGCGACTACGGACGATATATTGCTGTTCCAAATTACTAAATTCATGAACAGAATAACCAACGGTATAACGTGCAGGAATACCTAATGCTCTGAAAATTAATGTGCTTGCAGTTGCAAAATATTCACAATGTCCAGAACGGGTATCTAATAAAAATGTTGATAAAGGTGTAATCTTTGATTTACTATCTTTTATTTGTAGTGAATATTGATAATTATTGAATAGAAATGAATTTAGGGTTTTTAATATTTCCGGTGTTGTTTGTGTTTGTGTTTTGATATTCAATTGTCTGATAATTTCATTAATAGCAGGTAATTCTGATGGTGGAATTTGTAGATCAGCTTGAGTAGGTGGACTTTCTAAAGGGAATTGTGGATTGAATTTAATTGTATAATCAATATCGTTAACTTTACTCAAAACTTGAACTGTTCCATATTGATTTTTTTGCATTTCTGTCACAGGTAAATCATTAATAGCAAATGTACCGTTAGCTAATCTTAATACACCTTTTCCATTATTTAAAGTTCCATTAATGGTAATTTGAGAATGATTTGGTTGTGAATTTCCTAAAATCCAATTTTTACCGTCGTCTGTAGGTTTAATAGGTTGAAATTGAGAATTAACCGCTACCCAAGAACCAGATTGATATTTATTATAAGTTGCCTCTTGTAATAAGATAGGAAAATTGCTTTTAGTTGGTAAATTTACCCGGAATACAATATTATTTGATTGTTTTAAAACTCCAATTTCTCCTATGCTAGTTTGTTTATTAACAGTATTTATCTCCTGTCCAATTATATCACTAAACCAAGCAACAACTTGATTTTCTAGTTGTAAATGTAGTTGATGGAGTCCCATTTGTCCTACAAAACCCACACTACCAGCAGTTAATAATAAACATAACCAAATTGCAGGAGAAAAACGCCGAGAACGAAAGTTCCATAATATCAAAGCTGTTAATATAAATAACCCTATATAAAATGATATATTTTCTGTATTTGCATTACTCGCAGCTAAAATACAAACAGCAATGTAAGGGTAAGTTAAATTAAGTTTGAATTTATGGCTTTGTTCTCCAGTTTCTGGATCATGAAATGTGAAAAAAAGTGTAGTTAGACTAATACTATCATTGACACCATAAATCTGAGTCGCTATCAATGGTAAAGATATAATTGGCAACCATTGTAAAAGGGTATAAATAACATAAAATGACTTGGTAGAAACCAATAAATAAACAGTCAAAGCTACCAAAATAACTACACATAAATTAGCTATTTTTTTGATATCTTCTATAGAAAAATCCCACCGCGACTGGACAAACCGAGAAGATTCTAAAATAATGGCTATAGGTATCGCAAAAATCCATAGTCCAGTTTGCCAACCCCAAAATATTAAAGCAGTAGCAATTAGTAAAGGTGGTGTTTTCATAACTGCATTAATTCCTGTTGTAAATTGTTAATGTTTAAAATATGAAATCTAGTTAGATTATATTTGATAAAATCATTTTTTTGTAAATATTCCCAATCATAATTTTGATTGTTTTTCAGAATAAAAACTAAAGTATGTATATTCATCTGTTCGAGATATTCTATTAATTGTTTCCGCTGTTCATCCCAAGATAAGAATATACAGATACAACCACTTAATTCTGATATTTTTTCTAAAATTACGGGAATTAAAGAATCAAAATTTTTATCTCGACAAGCACCCACAGAAGCGAGAATTTCTAACATTTTTTCTGTGTGACTAATTCCTCTCCCAAAGGTAAAACAATATGCTTCATTACCGACAAACATTAAGTCTAATAAAGATTCTTGGGTTTGTACATCCGCAGCTAAGGAAGCAGCTAAAGAAGTGGCAACTTCTAAAATTTGACTATATTTTTCTGGTTGAAAAGTATCTAAAATTAAAGCATGACGTACAAAAAACTCATCTTGTTCTTCTCTGACAATTGGTTTACCAATTTTTGCCCAACTTTTCCAATGAATTTTTCTAATAGAGTCACCAGGACGATATTCTCTTAAAGAACGAAATTCTTCTGCATCACCTACCGAAGAAGCTAACGCTACTCCCCCTGATTGATATTTTCTAAAACCAGGTAATTGGATGGGTGGAAGTTGATATAATTGGGGGAGAATTAACAAAGATTGGGGTAAGGAAATGGTTTGACAACCGTGAAATATTCCTAAAGGAACAGGTCGTGCTATTGTTAAACTTACTAACCGCATTACCCCCCGATGAGTGGGAATTATTTCTCCGATTATTTCCGTTTTT
Organism: Nostocales cyanobacterium; assembly: GCA_004292695.1. Lineage (GTDB taxonomy): Bacteria > Cyanobacteriota > Cyanobacteriia > Cyanobacteriales > Nostocaceae > Okeanomitos. The sequence continues at coordinate 5,793 of RDXV01000040.1, forward strand.
TTGTGTGGTTTTAGGGGTGGTAGTTCTAAGGTTTTTGCTGTTCCACATTGTTTACGACTAACTAACCATAACCAACGATAAGAACCTAGTTTAATATCTAATTTTGTGCGTTTATGTTCTTCCGGTTCTGGTGTTTCTATAAATTCTTTGAATGTGGGACGAGGATCGGCGAAATTTTCAAAAAGTTTTAGGTGGGTTTGTGTTTTGTCGGTTTTATTATCTATGGTAATTTTATATTTTAATTTGACTCCTACGGTAGCAAATTTGGGTAAGGTACGAGTTGCACTAAACCGAGAACGAAAAAACAGACTATATATAGTAGAGATGATGAGAATAGATACTAAAAATGTAAATATTTGATATGTCAGGTTTTGGGTTGTATCTATCCCTAAAGCAGCAGCAAATATTAAACATAAAATGATTGCTAACCCACTGACTGTGATTCTTTTACTCAGTCGGTGTTGAAGTGCTGAACTAAAATGATAGATTTGATAAGTTAGTTTTTGCATTATGTCATGTATAATAATTTGGGGAAAATAATATGATTATTTTTTGAATGAGTCTGGGTAACTGAATGTTTTTCATTATTGAAAAAGTTGGGTTGCGCTTTGCTTAACCCAACCTACGGAATATCTATTATTTACTTAATTTACTGAATGTTCAATCTCGTTAGTAATTGTTCACGAGATAACTGTGATAAGTTGAGTAATAAGTCGGTTCTTTCTGTGAGGGAAAGTTCCATGATAGAAGTAACAGCAGTAGATAATTCTGCATCTAAATTACCAAATCTTGCTGTTAATAAACTCTCTGTAATTAAACGTAATCCCTCTTGTAATCCCTCTTGCAGTCCTTCTTGTTTTCCTTCTTGTTTTCCTATTTCTAAACCTTCTAATCTCCACTCTTCCCGTTGTTTGAGATATGCTGGTGATAAACTCATGATTAAATCCCTCTCTTCATCGTTGATATTGTTCTTTACTTCTATATTTTTACGCCAAGATGCTAGGATTTCCACTAGGTAGTTCCATTTATCATCCTCCTTGGAAATTTTTACTAATTCTTCTACTGCGTTAGTTTGGGTTTTCCCTTTTCCTAACACCCTTAACCATAGTGTAGCTTCATTTTTGGCTAATTGATTGATCACTACTATGGCTGTTTTCTGGGATGTTCCTAAAAAGTACACTCCTTTTTCCCAATCATCTTTTTCTTCTGCATTAAACCCTTCTAGGATTTTATCTGAACAGGTGGGTGTTAAAATCCATAAAAATGGTAGTTCTTGTTCTGATATTCCCTGTTTTTCCCTCTTTGCTTGTCTCAATAATTCTTCATGAACGCTGTACAATTTTGACATACAGCTTCTAATTTTCATTTCACTAGGAGGATTGCGAAAAGGTTCAAATAAACAGCTTGTAACTGCCATTTTTGCTAATAATCCTAAGTCAGTATTTATTGATTGCGAATTGGGAATAAAGAAGAGATCAATTTCTCTAACTTCGCTTTTTACATCTTTACCAATTTCTACTGTTCCTAAAGGTTTTAATAATTCCTCTAGATATTCTTTAGCAAATTGATCATGGGCTTCTCTGGTCATAAAAATCTAAATTTTGATAGCTATTTCCTGATTAATTAACTAATGCTAAAAATACAATTCATCATTATATGGGAACAGGTAAAGATTGAATGATTTCTTCTACTACGCTAACTGCGGTTTTACCAGAAAATCTCGCTTGGGGTTGCATCACTAAACGATGGGCAATTACAAATACTGCTAGTTCTTGAATATTTTCTGGGGTGACAAATTCATAACCATCAAATAATGCTAGTGCTTGGGCAATTTTCATTAATGTGATAGATGCTCTCGGACTTGCTCCTAATTGTACTCCTTCTGCTGTACGAGTGGCGTTAATAATATCAACTAGATAGCGTTTTAATTCTTCGCTAATTCTAATTTTTTTAACTTGTTGTTTTAAGGTAATAATATCTTCTAAAGTGGCACAAGGTTGGATGGTTTCTAGAGGATGTTGTTGGATTTGATCTGAAAGTAAATTAACTTCTTCTTCTGGGGAAATATAACCTAAACTAAATTGAATGGCAAAGCGATCCATTTGTGCTTCTGGGAGGGGATAAGTACCGCGAGATTCAACGGGGTTTTGAGTGGCAATTACAAAAAATGGATCTTTTAATTTTCGCAAATTACCATCTACTGTAACTTGAAATTCTGCCATTGCTTCTAATAATGCTGACTGGGTTCTAGGGGAAGCACGGTTAATTTCATCGGCTAAAACAATGTTGGCAAAAATTGGACCTTCATGGAATTTAAAGGTTTGATCGTTGGGGTTTAATATGGAAACTCCTAAAATATCTGAGGGTAATAAATCTGGTGTAAATTGTATTCTTTTAAAGTTTACATCTATAGAAAATGCTAAGGCTTTGGCTAATGTGGTTTTCCCTGTACCTGGAGAGTCTTCTAATAATATATGTCCACCACTAGCAAAGGCTGCTAATAGTTTTCTAATGGCTTGTGATTGTCCTTTGATGACTTTTTGAATGTTTTGGGATATTCTCTGATAAATTTCTTGTCCTGATATTTGATTATTTGGGTTTTCCATAGGTTTTATTAGTGTCTAATTGAACACTAATTATACAGCAGCTATCAGCAGTCAGTTATCAGTTTAAAAATCTTTTTGGTGTAAGGCTTGATAATGTTAATTTACACTTCATTTACGTCGAATTTGCTTTATCTTTTGCTTTAGATAAAATATGAATTATGGGTTGTTAAAAAAGTCTTTTTTGTTCTACTCACTTTTCTGGAAACTGACTTTCCCGCACTTCTAAAGCGTAACTTTGCACCGCGTTGGTAATTTGTTCCCGTAAGTTAGTATAAACTTTAGCAAAGGGTGGATGTTTTTCGGAAAGTCCTAAAATATCAGAAGTTACCAATACTTGACCATCACACTCTGAACCTGCACCGATGCCAATAGTAGGAATACGTAACTTTTGTGTGATTTCTGATGCTAACTTTGCGGGAATATGTTCCAAAACCAGGGAAAATACACCGGCTTGTTCTAAGGCGATCGCCTCGTTAAAAATTCTCTCTTGATCTAGCTGAGTTTTTCCCTGTTGTCTTAAACCCAGTTGATGAATTGACTGCGGTGTTAACCCCACATGACCCATAACAGGTATACCAGCTTGCACTAACCGAGATACGGTTTCAATCATTGCTGGATAACCACCTTCCAATTTTACCGCCTGTGCGCCGGTTTCTTTAAGTATTCTGCCGGCTGAGTGCATCGCCTGAGAAACACTTTCTTGATAGGATAAAAATGGTAAATCCACCACCACCAAAGCGCGATTTACACCACGACGCACAGCTTTAGCATGGTGGATCATTTCATCTAAAGTAATTGGTAAAGTCGTTTCATAACCTAAAACAACCGCCAAAGAATCACCAACTAGAATTAAATCTACACCAGCAGTATCTAAAAGTTGGGCGATCGCATAATCCCAAGCAGTCAAAGCCACAATTGGCTTTCCCTGTTGTTTCCATTGTATTAATTGCTGGGTAGTAATAGGCATAATAGAGGAGATCAAGGAGTCAGGAGTTCTAGGAGATCGAGGAGTTCTAGGAGTCAGGAGTCAGGAGTCAGGAGGAGAATATTTATCTTTTACCTTCTGTTCCCTGTTCCCTATTCCCTACTTTACACTGCGACCAAAGCCAAAATGAGGTCTTGCTTGTTCCATTTTAGGCATTAACCAGGCTAAACCTTCACTTGTTCCTATCCATAATTTATTACCAACATCTGGGGCAATAGTTAACACCCGACTGGAAGGTAAACCGGCAACTCGATCTAACAAAGCTCCTGTATAGGGATTTAATCTTAACAAACCATTGCTAGTTCCTACCCACACACTACCATCTTGGGCAAAACTGATGGAAGTAACATTTTTACCACGTAGGGGAGTTACAGAACGCATAACTATTCCCGTTTTCGGGTTGATCACCAATAACTGATTTGGCATTCCTGCCCATATTAACCCTTCTGGACTAATAGTTAAAGCCTGTACCATTCCCCCAGGTAAATTATCTATCCTTTCCATAATTAGTCCATTGGCAGTATTTACCTTTACCAGTCCATCCAAAGTACCTACCCACAACTGACCATCTGCATCTAAGGTCATGGTATTAGCACTGACACCGGGTAAATTTTTAACAGTGGTCATAATTAACCCTTCATCGGGACTGACCAGCACTAAGCCCGCATCTGTGCCAGTCCACAAATAACCTCTTTTATCAACTACCAGTGATAATACTCGTTTTGAAGGTAGCAATAAATTCTGTGCTGTAATTTCATTTGTCCGGGGATCTACTCTAGTTAAACCTTGAGAATTACCTACCCATAAACGACCTACCTTGTCTTGAGCTAATGCGTCAATTATCACATTAGGTAAACTTACACGAGAAATGGTATTACCCGTGTTGGGATCAATGCGAGATAAACCTCGCCAAGATGCTACCCATAAGTTACCAGTGAAGTCTTTTAATAATTTACTAATTCTATAATCTGTTTCTTCTTGTCTTTCTAATACGTCTCTATCATCTGGTAAGGGATCTACTCTGGTGGGTGGTGCTGATGCTGGGTAAGTCGCAGCATTATTTTGTTTGACTGTGGGGTTATTTGTGGGGTTATTTTGTCCTAGTGCGGAATTTTCTATACAGGGTATAGATATTAACCCCAGTAGGATAGATATGATTAATAAACTAATACGTGTCTGAAATAATACCATAGCTTTATATCCCTTCGAGTATTAAAGATGATGTTGTAAAAGCGAACGGAATTCGCTACCACACAAGTAAAGTTAACTCCTGTTAAATCATAAAAATCAAGAATTTTTTAGTCACACAATTAACTTTTTACTCATCAACTTGTGTGTATCGTTTCTGTGTGATTACATCATTGCCAACTGTTACAAATGCGTAAAATTAATTAACAGTAATTTTCCCCTCAATCTAGCACTTTGCTGATAAATTATACTATTGAAAATTGTTTTGGCAGATTATACCATGCCTCAAATCGAAGATGTTCTTACTCAGCGTATTCCCTTAGCTAATAAACTTGAACAGGTAATTACACCTAATCTACAAAAGCTATATCAAACAATTAGAACCTTAGAAGTCAATCGGCAAAAACAACTAGCAGAATGTGTTAACGAACCGGAAATATTGATAAACCTACAAAATATTGATTTTTCCGAGATTTTAAAGAGAATTGACGAGGAATTAAAGGTATTAGATAAGCTCAGACTGCGTTTTGCGCGTAAAACTCTGAATATTGGAGTTGTTGGTTTAGCACGTCAAGGTAAAAGTACCCTTTTGCAAATTCTCAGTGGACTCACGGATGCAGAAATACCTAGTAGTGACAGAATGCCTTGTACCAGTGTACAAAGTAACATCTATCATCAAACGGAAGGCAATACCTACGCTAAAGTTTATTTTCACTCAGAAAGTTCTTTTTTCAAAGAAGTGATTGCGCCATATTACAAACAATTAAATTTTAGTCCTATCCCTCAAACCCTTGATGATTTTCGTCATCAAAAGTTTCCTGAACCACCAAAAAATCATGAAAACCCAGCTAAAGCAGAATCTATTTATAAACATTTGCGAGATGACTATTATCAATGTTTAGATCAATATGCTTTGCTCCTTAAACCAGAACAAAGACAAGAGATAATCAAAAAAGAGCAAATTCAAGAATTTGTTTCTCAAAAATATGATACTCAAGGAAACCCGCTAGTATTTAATCATTTAGTTGTTAAAAAAGTAGAAATTTTTTGTCACTTTGGAGCGCAAGGTGTAGAAAAAATTGGTTTAGTTGATATGCCTGGTTTGGGTGATACTAGATTAGGTGATGCAGAACGGATGATTGAAGCTTTGGGAGAAGATGTTGATTTTATTTTGTTTGTGCGTAAACCAGTAAATAGTGGAGACTTTTGGAAAAAAGATGATATAGATTTATATGATGATGCTTATCAAGCTTTAAAGGAAAAGTTACCACTGAATTTGTGGTCTTTTATGGTATTAAACCACGATGAAACTAACTGGAATCGTTGTCAAGATTTAAAAAATACTCTTGTTAACCAGCCTATTCGTGTAGGTGGTTGTGTAATTGCTAATTGTAAGAATCCTGAACAAGCTAATCAGCTTTTAGCAACAGTTGTTGATTATCTAGCCAAGAATATTAATAACTTAGATAGGCAATATGCAGAATCCTGTCAAAAGGTACTAACAGAAATTCAAACTTCCATAGATTCAGAATTAGAAAAAGCGAGAAAAGTTTTTGGTAAAACCATTAAAATTGAAACTGGGGCTGAAACATTTTTACCACAAGTCCAAAAACTGATAAAAAGTATCACCAAGAGTTTAGAAGACTTGCTAGAAACTCTCAGAAAAAAACGTGAAAATGAAGATCAATTTTTTAAAGCACAAGTAGAAACAGTAATTCAATCCTGCAAACAGGATACGGGAATTCCATCAATTACGCAAATTGAAGACAGAAATAAAGAAGTCAAAGGTTATGGAACTACCTATGAACAGTATATGAATGAAGTTCGCGCTCATCTATCACAGAAATTTTTATCTATAGATGATGGGTTGAAAAAATCGGTAGAAGAGTTAAAAAATCAAGTTGCAAATGTACTAATTCAACAAGGAAAATTAGGAGCATTAACAGAAAAACAGGGAACAGAATTTTTAAGAACAATAGCGGAAATATTGCCAGATGAAATTATCGGTGGTAAACCCTGTAAAATAAAATTTGGTTTTCAGGTTTTAGCTGATTTTGAGCTTTCCTATCGTGGCTTTGTTCAACACCGCATCCGGCAACATTTAGATATTTTGACACCAAATGAAAGTGAAGTATTACAACTGAGTAAAACTCCTACTGCTCAACAAGTTTTAAATAACCTCAAAACAGCCCATCAAGAAGCTGTATATAAATGTGAAGAATCCCTCATGGACTTTTTCAAAGAACCAAATCAAGCGGCTTTTGCCATAGTAGAGGAATTTTTAGATAGAATACTTCGAGCAGAAGATGTAAAAACAGAATGGGAAATATTTCTGTTACAATCTCGTGAAAAAATCTGGGAATCTGAATTTCAAGGAAAGCTGATTGAGGAAACTAGAAGAAAAGAATGGCTTGATTTGGTTAAACTGGTAGAAAATGCCAATCAATCAGAAAAATTGCAAATTTTAAATTAGCACAAATAGGATTTTTTAGATATGCTCGAATTTGAAGTTTTGATGTTTGGTCCTGCATATGTGGGTAAGACAAGTTTATTAAGCTCAATGTACTATGAATATGATCGGGAAATTAATCAAACTAGCATCCAAATCACTCCCGATCCTGAAACTGCAAGTACAATAGGAGAAAGATTAGGTGAACTTAAAGCTCTCAATGATGAGTTTAAACTAGAGGAAGAATTAAGAGAAGGTGGTATTAACACGACTGGATCACCCAGGAAGTTTGTATTTAATATTGGTCGTTTGGGAGAAACTCCAAAGTTGAAGTTAACATTGTGGGATTTTCCTGGTTTCTATCTTGTTAACAATAAAGAAGGAGAGAAATTTATTACAGAACATCTGAACAAATCTGTAGCTGTTCTAATTGCCGTTGATGCACCAGCACTAATGGAAGCTAGGGGTAAATGGCATTTTAAGAGAAATAGTCCCATACAAGTAAAATCTTGGCTGCAAAAAGTTTATTCTGGTCTCAATTCAAATCGGTTGGTAATTATTGCCCCCATTAAATGCGAAAGCTACATGAAAGATGAACAATCTGCCAAGAAATTATTAGCACGTATCAAAGAAGAATACAAAAGTTTACTTCAATTCTTTAAATCTGACAATTTAGCCGAAAAAGTAGCTGTAGTTGTCACTCCGGTTCAGACTGTAGGTAATGTATTTTTCTCATCTATTCAGGTGAATAATGGTGAACCTAAGTTTATTTTCAAAAAGCCTGATATTGATGCTGATTATGCACCACAAGATAATGAACAACCGTTGAAGTATCTGTTACGATTCTTGTTAAAAAATTATCTAAAAAAGCGTAATTTTGGGTGGATAGCTGATACTTTTGGTCAAGATGATTTTCTCTATCAAGCAGTTTATGAATTAGCCAAGGATTGTAAAACAAATAATGGTTTTGAAATTGTACAAAGCAAAGATTTGTTTTATATGTAGTCATTTTTAGGAGTTGGTCATGGATATTTATCTTCAAAGTTGTGGACAAAAAGGAACACAGGACTATCGGTGGCTAAAAATTTATAAAGATAACGAATGGCTAGAGAAGGTTGAACGTCAAGAACCAAAGATAGTAGAAATATCTGAATTTTATACACCAAGCACTCCTGCTGTTGTTATGTATAGGAAAGAGCAGCAATTAATACTGTTCATTTACTGGCTAAAAACTAAACAACGTTCATTAGATTATGGTCGTCCTGTACAAAATTCTCTGGTGTTCATAGGAGGAGAAGAAAATGATTGTTTACTTTTTCAAATGTTGGCTAGTAAGGCTTTAGAAGACTGGCAATTATTTGCAGATAACTTTGATAATTGTGTGCAATGGGGGAATAATGAGTATGGTTTTCAGGTTGAAAAATCTTCATTTGAAAAATTCATTTTTAAGAAAGATGTGGTCAAAGATTATGAACAACTAAAAACTCCAAATAAAACCAGAAAATTAGCTTGTGATGTACTGAATGTAAAATCAAAATCTCCTGAAAAACAGAAAATTATTCAAGAAACTAAGCAACAGTGGATAAAAGCACTTGCTGAAGAATTGAAAACAACAAAATTACCAGATAATTGGAAGGGACAATTGGTAGTTGTTGCAGAAAATGTAGCTGAGGAGGTTCTTCAACATGATGTATGGAGGGGTATATCAGATCGTGTTGCACATAATAACGAGTCTGGAGTTTGGAAAGAAATACAAGAAACACCAGTAGAGGAAATCACAAAAAAGTATCCGAAGTTAAACTTAATATTGACAGTCATCTTAATCAGTTTTTTAGTCATTTTAGTGGTTTTTTCCCTAAGTCAGAGTCCAAAAAACCCGACCCCCCAACCAAAAAGTGAACCGACGATAGTTGAACCAAGTCCAACTCCCACAACCAGTTCTGAACCGGAAATTCAACCGAGTCCAACTCCTACAACCAGTGCTGAACCAGAAATTAAACCTAACTCTCACCCTGAAAGTCAGTCTTCAACCGAAACTCCAACCCAGTCCGACTCATCAAACCAGGAAATTCCAAAAACATCATCTATTCAAGAAGAACAACTTGACAGAGAAAATAATTCACCTACTTGAATTATTGGAGTCATATTTGCAAATGTGATGGTTAGAGGTAGGGAATGTAGCCTTTACAACTAACTATCACCTTTTGTACAGAACTCTTAACAAAAAGTTAAAATTTTTCTTATATAAGAAATTCAAATATAAAAGTTAAAAACTTTCAAAGGATAACTTATCCAAATGTTGATATATTGTGAGACAAGTTACAAATTGCGTTATTGGCGATTTTTTATCCTGCGCTCACCTGGGAGCTAAACCAACGTTAGGGAATATACTTCCTGGTATCAGTCTCTGTTGAGAACAAAGTATAAGGAAGACAACAAGGGTCAAAAAAGCTAACTAGCAGAAATACCCAACTTATTCCACTTTTACAGGTTAACTTCCCAGAATATCCATAAATTCCGAAGTTTTCCTAAAAAAATTTTAGGTTTAGTAAGGTCAGCATAAGAGATAGAAAAAACTTTTTATTCGGGAACGGAGAATCAGAAAACGCGCTTACAGTGCGCCTTATATAGATGTAAAAGTGGTGTAGCAATTACTTGTTGCTGCAACACAAACTATCATGCACTGATAACGCCCTCTATACCCAAGTCTGCCTCTTTATATAAGTTTTTCTTATATTTATGATGAGAAAACGAGAAAGAAAAAGGTTGATAAGAAGTTGCACATAACGTGATTTGATAGTAGTAAAGAGTGACTTCTTGGAAGGAAAATATGTCTTACGCACAAACTTCGACTCAGAGCAAATCTGGGTATCAAGCTGGGGTTAAAGATTACAGACTTACTTATTACACACCTGATTACACACCTAAAGATACAGACCTTTTAGCAGCATTCCGGATGACCCCCCAACCCGGAGTACCTCCCGAAGAAGCTGGTGCGGCTGTAGCGGCTGAGTCCTCCACTGGTACTTGGACAACAGTTTGGACAGACTTGTTAACCGACCTAGATCGTTACAAAGGTCGTTGTTATGATATCGAACCAGTTCCTGGTGAAGATAACCAATATATTGCTTACGTAGCTTATCCTTTAGACTTATTTGAAGAAGGTTCTGTAACCAATATGTTGACCTCTATTGTAGGTAACGTATTTGGTTTCAAAGCTTTACGTGCATTACGTTTAGAAGATTTACGTATTCCCGTAGCTTACCTAAAAACCTTCCAAGGACCCCCACACGGTATTCAAGTTGAGCGCGACAAATTGAACAAGTATGGTCGTCCTTTGTTGGGTTGTACAATTAAGCCCAAATTAGGTCTATCTGCTAAGAACTACGGACGTGCAGTATACGAATGTTTACGTGGTGGTTTGGACTTCACCAAAGACGACGAAAACATCAACTCTGCTCCTTTCCAACGTTGGAGAGACCGTTTCTTATTCGTAGCAGAAGCTATCAAAAAAGCACAAGCAGAAACCGGCGAAATCAAAGGTCACTACTTAAACGTAACCGCGCCTACCTGCGAAGAAATGTTGAAGCGTGCCGAGTATGCTAAAGAACTCGAAATGCCCATCATCATGCACGACTACCTGACCGCAGGTTTCACAGCTAACACAACCTTGGCTCGTTGGTGTCGTGATAACGGTGTGTTGTTGCACATCCACCGTGCGATGCACGCTGTAATTGACCGTCAAAAGAATCACGGTATCCACTTCCGTGTATTAGCTAAAACCTTACGTATGTCCGGTGGTGACCACATCCACACCGGTACAGTTGTGGGTAAATTGGAAGGTGAACGCGGTATCACAATGGGCTTCGTTGACTTGCTACGTGAAAACTATGTTGAGCAAGACAAGTCTCGTGGTATCTACTTTACCCAAGATTGGGCTTCTATGCCTGGTGTAATGGCAGTTGCTTCCGGTGGTATCCACGTATGGCATATGCCCGCATTGGTTGAAATCTTTGGTGATGACTCCGTATTACAATTCGGTGGTGGTACATTAGGACACCCCTGGGGTAACGCTCCTGGTGCAACCGCTAACCGTGTAGCACTAGAAGCTTGTATCCAAGCTCGTAACGAAGGACGCAACTTGGCTCGTGAAGGTAACGACATTATCCGCGAAGCTGCTAAGTGGTCTCCTGAGTTAGCTGTTGCTTGCGAACTGTGGAAAGAAATCAAGTTCGAGTTTGAAGCAATGGATACCGTCTGATGATTTAGGATTTGCGATTTTGGAATATTGGATCAATTTAATAAGAAAAATCCAAAATCCAAAATCTAAAATCTAAAATCTATGGGGCTGGGTCAAGCATGAATCTAAAGCAAATTGCAAAAGACACAGCCAAAACTCTCCAAAGTTATCTGACTTATCAGGCACTTATGATTGTTTTGGCGCAGCTAGGCGAAACGAATCCTCCTCTAGCACATTGGTTGCAAAACTTTTCTGCCGGGAAAATTCAAGACGGAGAAGCTTACATAGAGGAACTGTTTCTAGTAAAGTCAGATTTGGCTTTGCGGATAATGACTGTCCGGGAACACATAGCGGAGGAAGTAACTGATTTCTTACCGGAAATGGTGCGTACTGGCATTCAGGAAGCCAATATGAAACAGCGTCGCCAGCATCTTGAACGCATCACGCAACTAGATTTATCAAGTCCCAGCCCGAAAACAGAACAGCAGACGATCTCAGATCCTGATTTAGATAATTTGGATAATTTATCTAATTAGGATAGGCGCAACTGCCAGAAACCAAGTAGTAAAAAATAGCCACTTAACAAACAACAGCTATGCAAACTTTACCAAAAGAGCGTCGTTACGAAACCCTTTCCTATCTTCCTCCTCTGTCTGACGCGCAAATTGAAAAGCAAGTTCAGTACATTTTAAGTCAAGGTTATATTCCCGCAGTTGAATTTAACGAAACTTCTGAACCTACCGAACTTTTCTGGACAATGTGGAAGTTGCCTTTGTTTGGTGCTAAAACCACCCGTGAAGTATTGAGCGAAGTTCAATCTTGTCGTTCTCAGTACGGTAACTGCTATGTTCGTGTTGTTGGTTTCGACAACATCAAACAGTGCCAAGTTTTAAGCTTCATCGTTCACAAACCCAGCAGATACTAATATCTGATTTGGTTTAGTGTTTAAATAATTTATACATACCCTGGGGAGAGGTAGATTTTTCTATCTCTCTTTTTTTTAATAAAAGTTAGGATAGTGATCAGAGGTTATTTTTTTTATTCTCAGGTGGTAATTATGCAACAAATTACTCTGACTGAAGCATCTCAACACTTATCTGATTTGGTGGAAGCAGCACTTGGTGGCGAGGAAGTTATCATTATGAAAGATAATCAACCTGTAATTAAGTTAACTCCTGTGTTACCAGTTAAAGTTCGTCCTAAATTTGGTAGTGCAAAGGGAAAGGTCAAAATGTCTGACGATTTTGATGCACCTCTAGAAGAATTTAAGGATTATATGTAATGCAGCAATTACTTGATACTCATACTTTACTTTGGTTTACTGCGGGTGATCCAAGAATCAGCGAGAATTTAAGATTACAAATTGAAAATAACGACAACTTTTTGAGTATTGCTAGTGTTTGGGAAATGGCAATCAAACACAGTATAGGTAAACTCAGTTTAGAGATGAGTTTTGATGATTTTGTCGCACAACAAATTATGGGTAATGGCATTACATTACTGCAAATCAACCAACAACACATTTCCGTTGTTTCCCAACTACCCTTACATCACCGTGACCCTTTTGACAGAATGTTAATTGCACAGGCTATAGTGGAAAATATACCTGTGCTAAGTGCTGATACAATTTTTGATGCCTATTCAATACAGCGTTTGTGGTGAAGACTAACGCTAGACTTTGATATATATATCTTTTTTTCAACTCAAAGAATACAGAGAACGGTTATGATTAGTAAGTATCAAAAACCCATCCTGTAGCAGTGCATGAGCTATTGTATTAATCCTAACTGTCCCAAACCGCAAAACCCCAAACAATCGTTATTTTGTCAAGCTTGCGGTTCTGAGTTACTTTTAGAGGGGTGTTATAAAGTCCTTCGTCCTTTAGGGGGTGGTGGTTTTGCTACAACTTATGAGGTGGATGACTCCGGGACTCAAAAAGTCCTCAAGGTTCTATTTAACACAGATCCTAAAGCGGTGGAACTCTTTCAACAAGAAGCGGAAGTTTTAAAACGACTCAACCATCCCGGTATTCCGAAAGTTGAATCAGATGGTTATTTTATTTATTGTCCTAGAGATACTAAACAACCTCTACATTGTTTGGTGATGGAAAAAATTGAGGGGATGAATTTAGAAGAATACATGACTCAACTTAACCATCAACCTATTAGTGAACGTGCTGCTGTAAGATGGTTAAAACAAATAGCGGAAGTTTTACAACAAGTCCATCAACAAAATTATTTTCATCGAGATATTAAACCACCTAATATTATGTTACGCCCCAATGGGCAGTTAGTATTAATTGATTTTGGGACAGCAAGAGAAGTTACCCAAACTTTTATGCAGAAAGTCGCAGGACAGCAAGTTACAGGAATTATTTCCGCAGGTTATACACCATCAGAACAAATCAATGGTAAAGCTGTTCCCCAATCAGATTTTTTTGCTTTGGGGCGAACTTTTGTTTATTTATTAACTGGTAAATCTCCTGATAAATTTAATGAAGATTCAAGGAATGGAAAGTTAATTTGGCGAGATGATATTACAGGTATTTCCCAAAAGTTGTTAGATTTAATTGATTATTTGATATCTCCGTTTCCGGGAAATCGTCCAAAAGATACACAGGAGATTTTGCAAAAATTATCGGAGTTTGACACTTCTTCACCGGAATTTCAAACCTCTAATTCTTCTAGTCAATCTTCTAATTCTGTTGCTAATGTTCAAACAGTAACATCTACATCTGGCGCAGTTAATCAAGTAGCAAGTTCCTATACATATCCATTTTGGAGGCGTATTATAGCTTTTATGATTGATTTAGTAATTTCTCTTTTTATTTATTTTATTTTATACCAAATAGGAGATAGTCTAGATGACAATCGTGGATACTATGATATTTGTTTTAACCTATCAAAAAATATATCTTTCGGTGGTTCTATTATCTTTAATTGGCTTTACTTTGTATTATTGGAAAGTTCTGATAAACAAGCAAGTTTTGGGAAAACTGTAAACGAAATATTTGTCATTGATATGAGTGGAAATAAAATTTCTTTTTTGCGTGCTACTTGGAGATTGTTGATCAAAATATTATTAATTGTCTATACTTTTGGTTTACTAGATTTAATTTTTGTCCTCTTTCATGAAAAGCATCGCTCTTTACATGATATCTTATCTGGTACTGTAGTTATTGAAAAACCATCTCCATAATTAAATATCATTAATTTTGGTGCGTTATGCTATCCCTAATACACCATACTAAAATATAACTAGAACCACCTTATTTGTGTAGAATATAAGAGGAGGTAATGATTATGCCAAATCTGACATTAAGCGATCAACAACTAATTGAATTAGTCAAGCAACTACCATCAGAAAAGCAAGCGGAGTTGTGTGAGTATTTATTGTTAAATAAGTGGGGTGGGTTAGATAAGTTTACCAAGGATGGTGAACATCATCTTCGTCTCGCAGCATGGAAACGGGGTAAAAATTGGGATGCAATGGATGAAGAGGAACGCAGCGATTTTATAGACGACATTGTACATGAAGATAGACTATGCTGCCAATAGTTGTTTTTGATACTAACATCCTCATCTCTGCTATTTTGTCACGTCGAGGTACTCCTTCTCGTTGTCTTCAACTTGCGAAAGAAGCGAAGATAATTTCGGTAACTTGTCGAGAAATACTTAATGAGTTAGAAGAAAAACTTCAGAACAAATTTGCTTATTCTTTAGAAGGTTCTCAATGTGAAATTCAAGAAGTGTTAAAATATTCGCAATTAGTAACTATTAGCAATACTTTAAATGTTATCACCAATGATCCTGACGATAATATGGTTTTAGAATGTGCTGTTTTGGGGAATGCAACTCATATTGTTACAGGTGATAAAAAACATTTGTTACCTTTAGCTAATTATCAAGGTATTGCAATTATTACAGCAGGGGATTTTCTCAATTTGATGTTTACATGAATTATTGGTTATTTCCTAAATCTTAAATTTATAGAGTTTGAAATTTTATATGGTTGATTTTTTTTCAGAATCAGGATGTCCAGGATTTAAGGATTTACGGGATGGTTTTTTATTCAATAAACAGACTTGCATCAACATGAAACAAATTACCTAATATTTCAGCTTGTTCTTTTGTTACTTCCACCTTACCATTAATTACTTTATCAACCAACTCACTCGAACCAAAAATAGGAACTAAATCACCTAATTCTAAATCTTGTGCTTCCAATAAATGCAAAATCCTAGAATGAGGAGTAGAAGCATTTATCTGATAATGTTGATTTTCAAAGTCTTCAATTAATCTCACTAATAGTTCTAATAATGTATTTTCTTCTAGTGTGAGTTGATGACGAGAAAGTAAATCTTCCACCACTGCTAAAAAATTTTCGTTTTCTTCCTCGGTTTTTATAATTTCTGGTTGATAAAGATATCTTTCAGAATTAGTCATTGTTTTGAGATTTTGATGCTTGTAATACTTCTAACAGAGTGTTTGCAGCGTCGAAAGCATAATCAGGCGACCAGACAGGATATGATTGATCAGGTTTAATTAAGTTGGTTTCTTCTTGCGCTAGTTCAGAGATTAAAACTTGCATGATATACAGTTTATCTGCACGGCTGAGGGTGTGTAGGGTGTTGAGAAGTTCTGCTGAAACCATTAAGAATTATCTGTGATATTTTAAACAAGGAAAATTGTGGTAAGATTGATTCAGGTTATTTTTATATTGAGTATATTGTAATGTGCTAATCTAAAAAATAGCTATAATCACATATTGTGATAAATATTTACATTTGCCGTACCAGTTAATTGAGTAAAATAGGTGCATATTTACAGTAATTTTCAGCGATTAAATTTAATCTTGATAGCCAAAGACAACCTAAAATTTATACAAAATATTTAAATTCTGTAAAATATGATTGAATTAAACTTGGAAAGTCAAATGAACAGTAAAATTCAAGAAGCTGAAAACAAATTTGTTCAACAAATTGAAGAAGCTGAAGAAACTATTTTCTATGAAGATGATTCATATCAAGTCCCACCTGACGATTTGATTGCTTATAACGAATTGCGTTCATGTGCCGATCTTTACAGAATGTACAAACAAGGAATTCTGATCATTCAACCTGAATTTCAGAGAGAAGAGGTTTGGAGAAAAACTGATCAGACTCGATTTATTGATTCACTAATCAAACAATTACCAATACCAAGTATGTGTTTTAGTGTTGATCATAAAACACAAAAATGGCAAGTTATTGATGGATTACAGAGAATGTCGGCTATTATTCGCTTCTTTTCAGAAGATAGCTGGAAACTGTCTGATTTACCAGACATTGATCCAAAAATATCTGGAAAGTACGTTAGAGATTTTCATAATCCCGCTTCCGAGCTTCATGTCTATAATACCAGAATAGAAAATTTAACCCTACCAATTACCGTGTTAAGATGTGATTATTCTAAAAAGAGTCATACTAATTATTTATTCACTATTTTTCATAGATTAAACACTGGCGGTATCAAATTAAATAATCAGGAAATTAGAAACTGCATATATCATGGCAGATTGAATAAGAGATTGAAAGAAATGGATGAATATTCTGCATGGATTAATTTAAATCAAAAACAGGGAAGAAAAAAACATCGTTTTACTACTGTAGAGATTATTTTAAGATTTTTTGCGTTTTATGATGACTATAAAAAATATAATGGTAGACTTGCAAAATTTTTGAATGACTACATGGAAAAGAATAAAAATTTAGGTGAAAGCCAGTTAGATGAAAAAGAAAAGATATTTAAAATGACAGTTGATATAGTGAATGAGCATATCACAGAATTAACTCAGCGTAAAAGTATAGCTGTGCTTGAATCCGTTATGTTTGGCATTGCATATAACTTAAATAAAATTAAATTAATGAAAAGCGAAGACATTAGTAGTTTATTGAATAGACTACTGCAACATAGTAGCTTATCTCCTCAAGTTATGAAAGAGGATCTTGCTTCTAAGGATAAAGTATTATCGCGCCTTAATGCTGCTAAAGATATTTTTTCTGGATTGTAAGAGGTTATGGCGATAACAAAGACTAAAATCCAGAAAACTCTCAATGATATGGATAAATTTTATAATCAAACTACAGATCCTAATTTACAAAAGT
Source organism: Nostocales cyanobacterium (assembly GCA_004292695.1). Lineage (GTDB taxonomy): Bacteria > Cyanobacteriota > Cyanobacteriia > Cyanobacteriales > Nostocaceae > Okeanomitos. The sequence continues at coordinate 23,406 of RDXV01000040.1, forward strand.
ATTATTCCAAACTTGCTCTTTTAGAACTATGTGGATGGATTGAACAAGCTATAGATGAGATCGTATTGCGATGTGCAAAAAGATGTATCAAAAATCCTGATTATCTAAAAGTAATCCAAGATGACGTTAAAAAAACTTCTAACTTTGACTATGAAAAAAGTTTTAGAGATTTACTAATAAAGATTATAGGTTTGATGAATTTTGAAAAACTTGAAAAATCAGTAAATCCGGTTTCTTTAGCTATACTTAAACCAAAACTCAATAGTTTAAAACCTTTAAGAAATAGTCATGCACATACACATATTGAAAATTGTACACAAATTTTAAATTCTCCATCAGTAACTAAAGGATATTTTATTGATATATTTAACGCTCTTAAAGATTATGAACAAACCCTTAAAAGACTAGGATTATAGATTTTTTCACCAAACACCCAACAAGCGGTAAAATTAACAATCCAACCCAACATTGCATCTATAACTCATGTTCTGCGACTACCTAGTACAAATCCTCACCGCCCGCGTTTACGATGTAGCCCAAGAAACACCACTAGAATACGCCCCCAACCTCTCCAAACGCATCAACAACCAACTCCTCCTCAAACGGGAAGATATGCAGTCAGTCTTCTCCTTTAAACTGCGGGGTGCATATAACAAAATGGCTAACCTACCCCCAGACTTACTCAAACAAGGTGTAATTGCTGCATCTGCGGGAAACCACGCCCAAGGTGTAGCCTTATCTGCCAGTCGCTTAGGTACAAAAGCTATTATTGTCATGCCCGTCACCACCCCCGAAGTGAAAGTTAACGCCGTCAAAGCACGGGGGGGAGAAGTGGTTTTATATGGAAATGCCTATGATGATGCTTATGCTTACGCCCGCAAATTAGAAGCAGAAAAAGGGTTAACCTTTATACATCCCTTTGATGATCCTGATGTGATCGCAGGCCAGGGTACTATCGGGATGGAAATTTTACGCCAATATCAAAAACCCATTCACGCAATATTTATCGCTATTGGTGGCGGTGGTTTAATTTCCGGTATCGCTGCTTATGTCAAACGCTTACGCCCAGAAATCAAAATTATTGGTGTTGAACCTGTAGACTCCGATGCCATGTCTCAATCTCTTAAAGCCGGTCATCGTGTACGCTTATCTCAGGTGGGTTTGTTTGCTGATGGGGTAGCAGTGCGGGAAGTGGGGGAAGAAACCTTCCGCTTATGTCAGGAATACGTAGATGAGATTATTTTAGTAGATACCGATGCTACCTGTGCAGCTATAAAAGATGTATTTGAAGATACCCGTTCTATTTTAGAACCTGCGGGAGCGTTGGCTGTAGCTGCGGCTAAAGTTTATGCAGAACGAGAACAAATACAAGGGGAAACCCTGGTTGCTGTAGCTTGCGGTGCAAATATGAACTTTGATCGCTTGCGGTTCGTAGCAGAAAGGGCAGAATTTGGAGAACGTCGAGAAGCGATTTTTGCAGTGAATATTCCTGAAAAACCAGGAAGTCTGCGTAAATTTTGTGAATGTTTGGGCGATGGCTCCGCCGACCAAGGGTATCGCAATTTAACAGAATTTAATTATCGCATTGCCGATACTAAAGAAGCTCACATTTTTGTGGGTGTACAAATTGAAAACCGCGCCGATGCTGCGAAAATAGTAGATAAATTTGAAAATAACGGTTTAAAAACTATTGATTTAAGTGATGATGAATTAACAAAATTGCATTTACGGCACATGGTAGGGGGACATTCTCAACTTGCTCACCATGAAGTATTATATAGATTTGAATTTCCTGAACGTCCTGGTGCATTGATGAAATTTGTGGGTTCTATGTCTCCTAATTGGAATATTAGTTTATTTCATTATCGCAATAATGGGGCAGATTATGGGCGAATTGTGGTAGGAATGCAAGTTCCTCCTAATGAAATGAACGAATGGCAAACATTTCTTGATTCTTTGGGTTATCGTTATTGGGATGAATCTCAAAATCCTGCTTATAAGTTGTTTTTAGGTTAGTTTATTTTATATCTCACGCAAAGACGGAAAGACGCAAAGGAAGATATTTAAGTAGTCGGTTTTAACCGACTTTTGCTTTTAGACAGGGAATTTATTCCCTGGCTGATTATTCCCTGGCTGATTTTTTATGTTTATCTTTTAAGTTCCATATCATTTTTAATCCTATCCATCCTAAACCATAACCTATAAAATAATAAGGAAAATCTGCCCAATTAAAAACGTTTCCTAATACCATTTTTCCCCACCAAAATGAACGTAAATAATCTAAAGAAGGAGTTTTCCATAATTGCAGAAATTCTATTAAACAAGTAATTGCTAATACCCATAGTGGAATTTGCCAAACTGCACGACGGGAGGGAATAAATAAAAATGCCAATAAACACCAAAAAATTACATAAAAAACACCCCCAACTTCCTGATTTAACCAGGACACAGAATAACGATACTTACTGTATAAAAGTCCTATAATCAGAATAACAATCAAAGAAATAAAAGTGAGTAATCGAACCTTCTTAAATAAAATCATCTTCTTCTCTCTGTGTCCTCTGCGCCTGGAGCGGTTCTTCAATAAAAAAGGCTTGGTTTTTTTACCAAACCTTGGTTACAGAAGTGAAAGACTCTAATAAATTGAATCATTGATAGTATTGCTTATTTATCCATCTTCAGAGCTATTTTATATCTGTAAACCGGGAATGGGTAAAATAAATAATCAATAATATCAATAATTGTTATTTTCCTACCTATTCCCCAATTACCAATTACCAATTACCAATTACCAATTACATATAACTAATTGGAAGATTGATCATTTGTCGGTTGGTTGATTTGATATATGTAATAGGTGGCCATGGGAATAACAGTAGCAGCAATTAATAAACCTACTACCCAAGCGATGGAATTATCTTTGTTTTCGTTAGTGTCTTCAGCACTGCTAAATGTACCTTCTACCTGGATAGCGGTTTTTTCTTCTGGTGGTCCGGGATCAGGTTTACCAGAAAGCACTGCTACTAGGCGATCGCGTACATCTAAAAATCCTTGGTTGTATTTATTACCACCACGTAATGCAGCACCCAGTGTTCCTTCGGTGACACTTTCGGCAATTTCATCTGTTAACAAAGATTTGACTTCCTCCCCACTGATTATTGTTGCACCGTTGGTAACTGTGTCAATTATTAACAGAACTTGATTTGCTTGTTGTTCTGGGGTAGGAAACCATTTTTCAAATAGTGCTTTAGCGAAACTTTCTGGGGTTTCCCCATAGTCTAAACGACGAACGGTGACAATTCTGACTTCATTACCTGTTTTTTCTGCTAAGTCTCGGAAAGAACCGCTAATTTGACCTTCGTTATAACGACTGAGAATGTCACCTTCATCTACAACCCATGTATCTGCTGTCAAGTTAGGAATTTGATAAACTCCTGTAGCTAAAGCTGGGGTGATGAAAATGGAGGTAGCCATGATCATTGTCACCATTACGGGTACAATAAGACGGCTGATGTATGTGACACTACTGGATAATTGCTTGAGTAGCTGTTTCATGAAATGAATCCTACTAAAATACTCTTGCAATCAAAATACTACATCAGCTATGTCAAAATCATCTGATCTAAGGATAATTATTGGTAGTTTTCAGGAAAATTTGCGCTCACAATATGACGATAATTGTAACTAATGATGACGGTATAGACGCACCAGGTATTCAATCTTTGTTAAAAGCAGTCACAAATCAAGATGTGATTATTGCTGCACCAGCAGAACATCAGTCTGGTTGTGGACATCAGGTAACGACAACCCAAGCTATTCGTTTAGAACGTCGTTCTCAGTTTGAATATGCTATTTTTGGCACTCCCGCAGATTGTGTGAGAATTGCCAATACACATATTTGTCAAAATGTCAAGTTTGTTTTATCTGGTATCAATGCTGGTGGTAATTTAGGTGTTGATGCTTATATTTCTGGAACTGTGGCCGCTGTTAGGGAAGCTGCTATGCAGGGTATCCCTGGTGTGGCTATTTCTCACTACCGTAAAGCTAAGTTAGATTATGATTGGGATTTGGCGGCTAAATGGACTAGGGATATACTCGCAGATTTACTTAAACGCCCGCTGGAATTTGGTAGCTTTTGGAACGTGAATCTACCTCATCTACAACCAGGAGACGCAGATCCTCAAGTTGTTTTTTGCCAACCTTGTACTAAACCTTTACCTATTAATTATCAGATGGAAGGTGATAATTTCTATTATGTAGGTGAATATGGTCAGCGTGAACGCACTCCTGGTAGTGATGTAGATATATGTTTTTCTGGTAATATTGCCATTACTCAGTTAAAGGTATAAAATGTAATAGGCTTGATAAAATCTTTATAAAATTGTTTATTGTTCTTCGTCTACACTCTGTAGCAATAAAACAATTTTATCTACGGTTTTTGTCAGTTGATTTATTTCCTTTAATGAGTCTTTCTGAGTATCAGCTAAACTTTGAACAGCATCACACAAAGCAAAAATTTGATACCCTTGTTGCTGTACTTGTTTTCCCTGAGATTCTACTTGTTCACTAAGAGCATCTACTCTTTTGGCTAAACGTTCGATTGTATCAGTAGTAGAGAGTACAGCTTCACCGATTTGCTCCACAATGGATTCTAGTCGGTTAATTCTTGCTTCTATCCCTGCTGTAATCATTTCCTGAGCGCCCCAATTTTGAGAAATCATCATAGTAATATTGCTAATATTCATCAAATAATTTCCGGATCAGCACTAAACTTTACTCGGTGAATTTTCACTAGAGTTTTAAATTTTGATAGTCAAATGCTTACCTTTATGTTTATAATTTTTAGGGGTTTGACTGAAACTTAACTAAGTCAATATTTGCTCGTAATGGTTATTTTTTTGGCAAAGAATGATCAACTTAGATATATTTCCATTAGCTCAAGCACCCTAAAAATATTTTCTTGTTTTTAGATTAATACATTACCGAGAAATACGATACCAATTGCACAAAAAGTTAACCCAACCCAGCGAATGCTTCTGTTTATTGTTTGATTAACTGCTTTTTTGCTGAATTTTGTACTGATTTCTCTAGCTGAGAGGATCAAAACTGTTTGAGTAAGTGTGACACCTACTATGTATGTCAGTGTGGTGACTACATCCACGTTAATGATAACTTGGCTGTCAACATAACCTTGAGATAATCCAGCTACTACAGCTAAAATAGTACAAATTAACCAACTTTTCTGTTGAAATAAGATCAGAATACTACCAAAGATGATAGTACAGATGGCGATCGCAATGTTGACTGTAGTTATACTGACTAAAGTATCTAAAATATTCAGTGCAGATAAATGTATTATTTGCCCAAATAAAGCAGCTAATACAAAAGCTACAGTGATCCAAATACCAGATGATAAGATCGCAGAAAGTATACCAACTACTACTACACCTGCTAATTTATCTAAACCTATCACTGGTTCGGCAATACCCCAAATGAAACCTTCCCAGGGGTTAGAAATACTGTGTTGAATAGGTGTTCCACCCGCTGAAGTCAATAAACTTATTACCACTAAAGAGGCGATCGCCACCATGAGACGAAACTGTTTAGAGGAGGGAATTTCACCCCTATTATCAAATACTGAAGATGCTATTTTGAACATTTTGAACATAAATAATAACTATTGGGCAAATTATTCTTTTCGGTAATTTATATTACTCCAATCCTTACAAAAAATTCATGTAATTACAGATGTTTTTTCTGCACTGACTACTTTCACTACATATTAAGTCCTTAATTTACTGATAAGAGAATTTCAGTAGCAGTCAGTAATTAGATAAAATAGGGAAAAAGAATCAATTCCAGTCACTTCTGTAATTGACGATACATCTATTCAAGTTTTAATCCTATGTCTTCCTCAAAATCTAGCAAACGCATTGTTTACCAGGAATTTGGTAATGATAACTCAGCAGCGGTAGAACGTCCAGTACAAGAACTACCCCCCAACCAACAAAATGTGAGAGTACAAGCTACCCGTGCAGGAAGAAAGGGAAAAACAGTGACTGTTATTACTGGGTTTCAAAGCAAACCAGAAACATTAACAGCTTTATTAAAACAGTTAAAAGCTCAATGTGGGAGCGGAGGAACGTTAAAAGATAATGAAATTGAAATTCAAGGAGATCATAAACAGAAGATTTTGGATATTTTAATCAAGCTTGGTTACAAAGCGAAAATCAGCGGTGGTTAACTTGTGCGGTTTACCCTACCTTGATATTTTGGGAATTAGATTAACTGCCAATGATGTTAATTGTAGAGAAGAGCCACATTAACAGGAGGCCAGAATGGATATAGTAAGAATTTTATGTGCAGTTTTGCTCCCACCTTTAGGAGTATTTTTACAAGTAGGTTTTGGGTGGGATTTTTGGATTAATATTGTCTTAACTTTTTTTGGTTATATTCCCGGTATCATTCATGCTGTGTGGATAATTGCCAAGAAGTAATTTAATATCCCCGACTTCTTTTTTGATAGTGTTAATCAAAGATGAATTTATTTCAGAAGTCGGGGATTTAATGTTAGAAAACACTATGACTGAATTGTCCTGATTTTATTTCCAGGAAGGATTTTTGCCATGAATTATAAAGCTCTCACTTTGGCTACTATTTTGGGAATTTCTACACCTGCAATTATAGATGTAGCCATGACTAAACCTGCGCTGGCGCAAAAGTTTAATTTTCCCAATGGAACATATACAGATAAAGACTGGCGAGTAACTTTATCCTTTGATAATAATGTTTATTATTATTATGGAGAAAATCGCCGCAATCCTAATTCTTATATCAACTTATCTGGTGCGGTGGCTTCAGGAAATAATGATCGCCAAGTTTATACTTGGAATAATAACGGGATGAAATATCAAGTTAGTTGGCGGCCTAGTGATCCTAGTTTTATTCGTGTTCAGGTGATAAATCCTAAAGGTAAGGAAGTTTTAAATCGGGTGTTGATGAGTGGGGGAGATTAATATTATTTGATGGGTAATGGGTAATGGGTAATGGGTAATTGGTGAAAATTGATTACCTATTTTTTATGGGATTTATAAAATTTATAATCATTGCGATTAAGTAAGTTGGTATGTCTGTAATATTTTTTGATTTTTAACCTTGACTTGCTTAGGAAGACGTTATTATACTTTTGTATAATTAACTATCGTTAAACTGCATAAATTCATGGATATTGCTGTAATTGTTAAATTTCTCGCTCCTTGTTTACCTTTTCTGCTGACTATGGGTACTAAAGTTGCAGAAGGTGCATCTCAGAAAGTAGGTGAGGATGTTTGGAATAAAGCTAAGGCTATTTGGGGTAAGTTATGGCCGAAGGTAGAAGCCAAGGAAGCAGCGAAAGAAGCAGCAGAGGATGTAGCTAAAAACCCAGATGATGAAGATTTACAAGTGAGTTTGCGGGTACAGCTAAAAAAGATTTTAGAAGCAGATGCAGAATTAGCTCAAGAAATAGCTGAGATTTTGCAAACACACAACTCTGATAGTGGTGCTGCTGTTGTTAATGCCCAATCTTATGACGAAAGTATTCAAATTAATAAAGCAGGTGGAGTTGATAATTCAACTTATGATTTAAGGAGAATACATAACGAAAAAAAGTAAATCAAGAAATTCATATTTGGGGTGCTGCACAGCAAGAAATATTAGCTATTTTAGAAAGCAGCACCAAACAACAATCACCAGGGGTTTTCAAAGGCGGAAACCCTAGTAATAGTTGGGCTAATTGGCAAGGAAGAAAAGAAGAAATCGCAAATTTAAAACAATGGTTAAATAATCCAAATATTTCTTTGATTGGCATTGAAGGCATTGGTGGTACTGGTAAATCAATGTTAGCGGCTAAGATTTATGATGATGACACTATAGAAAATTTCCCTAAACGATTTTGGGCAGATGTGAGTAATGGGGCAATTTTTACTGATGTCGCTACTCAAGTTTTAAAAGCATTTGGTTTTCCTGTACCAGAAAAAGAAACAGAGTTAGTACAAAGTTTGGTGAAATGTTTACAGTCAGGTGCATATTTACTGATTATTGATAATTTGGAAAGTCTGTTAACAACAAATGGATTTTGGGGAAGTCAATTTTATCAGGAATTTTTTACAAATTGGGTAGAATATGGTGGTAAAAGTAAGGTAATTGTCACGACTAGAGAAAGACCAGAATTACCCAAAAGATTCCAATGGCTACCGTTATTGGGTTTAGAAATTGCCGACGGGGTGGCACTATTAACGTCATTAGGTATTCAGGGAAATTTAGAGGAATTTGTCAAATTAGTAGACGGCTATCCTTTACTGTTGAAATTTGTGGCAGATTTATTAAAGGAAGAATATCCCCAAGACCCGAATTTAAAAAGATTAGAAAATTTAGGTTTAGGAAATTTACAGCAATTATTAACAGATAAAAAAGTTGTAGGTCAACACCGTCTTCAAAATGTGGGGATGGTGTTGGTATTAGATGCCAGTTTTAGCCGTTTGAATGATTGCCAAAAATCCCTATTACAAAATATTAGTGTGTATCGTGGGGTGATAAATGCTAAAGCAGCAATGGCTGTATGTCCAGGCAGTTCAGAAACAGAAATTGAAGAAGAATTAAGAAACTTAGTGAGGCGTTCTTTTTTATCAGAAAAGTTGATTGATGATTGTAGATGGTTTGAGTTTCAGCCTGTGGTTTTAGAGTATGTGCGGTATAAAGCTGGAAATCAAACAGCAGCACATCAACAAGCTATTAATTATTATCGCTCAATTGCTAAAGAGTCACCTTGGCAAACTAAAGATGATATTCAAGAATATTTAGAAATATTTTATCATTTTTATCAGTTGGCAGATTATGACTCAGCCTTTAATGCGATTCGCCATTGCGATGATTTTTTGACTTTACGGGGTTATTACGCCAACCGAGTAGAATTATATGGGCAATTGGTAAGTAAATGGACGAGAAATGATGATCAAGAAAATGGGCATTATACAGCTTCTCTTACTTCTTTAGGCAATGCTTACAACTTGCTGGGACAGTACCAAACAGCTATTGATTTCCACCAGCAGGCTTTGGTGATATTTAGGCAAATTGGCAATGTTGGGGGGGAAAGTATTTCTTTAAACAATTTAGGCAATGCTTACAACTTGCTGGGACAGTACCAAAAAGCTATAGATTTCCACCAGCAGTCTTTAGAGATAGCTAGGCAAATTAGCGATGTTGGGGGCGAAAGTAATTCCTTAATTGGTTTAGGCAATGCTTACAACTTGCTGGGACAGTACCAAAAAGCTATAGATTTCCACCAGCAGTCTTTGGAGATAGCTAGGCAAATTGGCGATGTTGGGAGGGAAAGTAATTCTTTACACAATTTAGGCAATGCTTACAACTCCTTGGGACAGTACCAAAAAGCTATAGATTTCTACCAGCAGTCTTTAGAGATAGCTAGGAAAATTGGCGATGTTGGGGGCGAAAGTAATTCTTTAATCGGTTTAGGCAATGCTTACAAATCCTTGGGACAGTACCAAACAGCTATAGATTTCTACCAGCAGTCTTTAGAGATAGCTAGGCAAATTGGCGATGTTAGGGGCGAAAGTAATTCTTTAATCGGTTTAGGCAATGCTTACAACTCCCTGGGACAGTACCAAATAGCTATTGATTTCTACCAGCAGTCTTTGGAAATAG
>RDXV01000191.1 GCA_004292695.1 Nostocales cyanobacterium
TATAACGTAATAATTGTGTCCACCCTAGCAGAGAATTAAGAGGATTACGTAATTCATGGGAAAGAGTTGATAAAAACTCATCCTTAGCGCGGTTAGCTGCTTCCACCCTTTCTAACATTTGCATACGTTCCTGTTCTAACTGTTTTTGTTGGGTAATATCATCAATCTCTAGGAGGATTAATTCTTGATTTTCTAGGATCAATTTCCGGGCATTCAAACGCATGATTTTGTGACCAATTTGCTGGAAATCATGTACAACTTCTAAATTTTCAAATTGGGTTTGATTCGAGAGAATATCTTCTAACAGCAATCGTAATTCAGGTATATCCCAATCTCTATGACCAAGTTCATAAATTAATTTATTTTCTGTTTTTTCTCGCGCCATTGCAAATGTTTCATAGAAATATCTATTGGCAGAAATTACCCGTAAATTCACATCCAGCACCACCAAAGATTGCTTAACAGTATCTACAATTGCCTCGGCATAATCACGGGATGCTCTAATTCGCTCACTACTGAATTTTATTTCTGTAATATCAATCAAAACCAAAACAACACCATCAATTTTGTTATCTATTGTCCGATAAGGTCGAATACGTAAATCATACCAATGACCATCTTCATCTTCTACTTCTTGAGTGATTGAATTGAGGGTTTTAATTACCTGTAAAATTTGTGCTTCTAAATTTTCGATTTTCAATTTATGTTTGAGATCACTTAATGGTCTTCCCACATCCCCAGGAATAAAATTAAACAATGATTCTGCCACAGGGGTAAAGCGACGAATCCGTAAATCACCCCCTAACATCAAAATGGCAATATTAATACTGGTGAGAAAATTTTGTAAGTCGTTATTAAGCTGAGTTGCTTCTAAATTCCGGCGTTGCAATTCATCATTGATAGTATTTAACTCTTCATTACTAGCCTGAATTTCCTCCTTAGCTGTTTCCAATTCCTCATTTGTACTTTGCAATTCTTCATTACTAGAGAGAATTTCTTCATTAGCTGCTCGCAAATCTTGATTAGTAGATTGTTGTTCCTCAATAATTGATTGCAGATATTCTTTGTTATTCTTTAATTCTTTTTTAAGACCAGCAATTATTTCATCTGTATTATTTGTTATTTCCTGATCACTTACTATTTCTGGAGTCACGGTTTCCGAAATAATTACAGGGTGTTGTTCCTGAAATAAAATTAAATTTAACCACTTTTTTTGACTAGCAATTTGAAAGGGAATAACATCAATCCTCACTCGCCTCACAAATTCTTTGGTTCTAATTTGTATGTCTTCTCTGCTAGTTATTTTGTTCTCTCTCTGGGCTTCATAAATAGAACTACGTAAATCTAGTCGTAATTCTTCCTTAGCCATTTTCAAGATATTAAATGTCGGTTTACCAGGTGCAGGTTCTAAATACTGATTTGTCTGTCCTCGGAATTGAATAATATCCCAATGATCATTAATCACCACCCCTACAGGTGAGAATTGATCTAAAACAATCCTGTCAGCTTCTTTATAAATTTCCGAATCCATAAAATCATAACTTATGGTTGATGTTATTGGTGTATATTCTCCAGGAATTATGGGGGCAGATATCTGAAAAGATTCTTCTTCTGATAAAAGTTTACGGCTAAAAATTTTGTATTTTTTATCTTCAATATTAAACAAGTTTTGAAAATTACCTAATGATTCCGATGTCCCTAAAAATAAAAAGCCTTTGGATTTTAGAGAGTAGTGTAAAATTGGCAAAATTTTTCTCTGGATATCAGCTTGTAAATAAATCAGCACATTGCGACAAGTGATCAAATCCATGCGAGATAAGGGAGGATCTGTAATCAGATTTTGTCTAGCAAAAATACATAATTCCCTTACTGATTTATTAATCTGGTAGCCACCTTCAACTTGAGTAAAGAACCGAGCTAATCTCTCTGGAGAAACACCTTCAATTTGATTAGTATTGTAGATGCCAATTCTGGCTTTTTCTATTAATACTTCATTGACATCCGTTGCAAAAATCTGGATGGGTATATTGAAACTCTGAAGTGATAAAAACTCTATTAAGGAAATAGCCAGAGAATAGGCTTCTTCACCAGTTGAACATCCTGTTACCCAGATACGAATAGTATCATCACGCTTACGCTTTTCCAGCAAAACTGGGAATACTTTTTCTGCTAAAATTTTGAAGGCTTCCGGATCTCGAAAAAAACTGGTGACAGTAATTAATAAATCTTGAAATAATTTTTTGACTTCAACCGGGTTATTTTCCACATAAAGAGCATATTCTTTAATATCTGTAATATTATTGATCTTCATGCGTCGGTTAATTCGTCTTCTTAACGTATTTTGCTTATAACAGGTAAAGTCAACACCGTTAGTCTGCTTTAATAAGGCGAAAATTCTTAATAGTGGATCTGCTATTTCTGCATTAATTTTATTAATTGTTTCAGTAGTAATTTTTGGAGTGATTTCTGCGGTGGTTTGGGGTATGATATCAAAAGTATTACCAAAAGCGTTACCAAAATTATTAATGTTAATTTCTACCAGTTTCTCCGCTATTTGTGGAGGGGTAAGGATAAAATCTACACAACCAGAAGATATAGCAGCTTTTGGCATTGTATTAATCATTCCTGGTTGCTCGGTTTGAGCAAAAGTTATACCTCCTGCGGCTTTGATGGCTTCTAAACCTTTTGTACCATCTTCACTACCTCCTGAAAGTACAATACCTATGGATTTATTGCCTATATTTTTGGCTAAAGATTGGAAAAATATATCAATTGTCATGGTGATCAAATGATTTCTTTTCCGGGGATTTAGTAGCAAATTCCTATTATCCATAGTCATGATCATGTTAGGAGGAATCACATAAACATGATTTGCTTGCACAGTCATCAAATTTATGGCTTCTGTGACAGGCATTGGTGTAATTCGGGAAAGAATCTCCGCTAACAGACTTTTTTGGTTAGGACTCAAATGTTGAATTACTACAAACCCCATCCCAGTATCTGCTGGTAAATGGCTCAGTAGTTGGGTAAATGCCTCTAAACCACCAGCAGAAGCACCAATTCCCACAATGGGAAATAATTCCTCTTTTTGTGGTTGTTCTAAATCATTTGTTGATGGAGGAGCAGGTTTTTTAACTGAGGATTTACGGGGAGAACGTGGAGATGCCATAATAACTAAATTAAGGTTGGTAATTTAATGTGATTATTTGTATTTGTTCAAAATCCCTGAGAATAATATTTTCGAGTTATTTTTTCATTATAAATAAATTTGAGTAACTAAAACAACTGAAAGCAAATATCGGATCGTGTGGTATATGTCTGAATCAGGATAATCACGATGACAAGATTAACAGGATGGTAATTTTTAGATAGTTTATTTCGTGATCAAGTGTTTATTTATATGTCTGAATTAGGATAACCAGGATTAAAGGATTAACATGATAGTAACTTATAGATATTTGACCATCATTTACAAAATATTATGCAATAACCTCTGAAAAATCCCCAAATTCACACTATAAATCATTTAACAACATCCTGTACATCCTCAAATCTTGGACATCCTGATTCAGACAAAAAGACAAATTTTTATAGTTCTTATTTTCAATAAACTGTAAAATATAGTGATTTATAAACTTTTACCTTTTCCCAAACACCAAATACCAAACACTAATTACACAACACTAATTACACAACACTAATTACATAACCTCTCTGTGTACTCTGTGACTCTGTGGTTTATTCATCTTCCCACACTCACCGGATATTTTTCCACAATTGTAGAACCCAACTCAGCACACCTCACCCCCCAACTCGTAAAATAAAAGATAGATTGTTGCGAAATGTATAGTTAGGATTTTATAGCAGTCATGGCCTCAGCAGTTTTAATCGAAAATCTAAAAAAAAGCTACGGTTCTGTAGTCGCTGTTAAAGATGTCTCTTTTCAGGTAAAACCAGGGGAAATATTCGGTTTACTCGGTCCCAACGGTGCTGGTAAAACTACCACTCTCCGCACTTTGTGTACCCTCACCACCCCCGACTCTGGAAAAATCGAAGTTTCAGGGGTTTCTGTTCTTGATAACCCTAAATTAGCACGTCAAAAGCTGGGTTATGTCGCTCAAGAGGTAGCTTTAGATAAGGTTTTAACCGGTCGAGAACTGCTACAACTGCAAGCAGCACTTTATCACCTACCCGGTAAATTTATCAAAGAACGTATTAACACTGTTTTAGATTTATTGGGTTTACAGGAATACGCAGATAAGAAAACTGGGACTTATTCCGGTGGTTTAAAGAAGCGTTTAGACTTGGCCGCTGGTTTGCTGCATTCTCCTGATGTTTTGGTGTTGGATGAACCCACTGTGGGTTTAGATATTGAAAGTCGGTTTGTGGTGTGGGAATTTTTGCGAAAATTACGCGCTGCGGGTACTACGGTTGTTATTACCAGTCATTATTTAGAAGAAGTTGACGCTTTAGCTGATCGGGTGGCAATTATAGATCGAGGTTTGGTAATTGCTACGGGTACACCTTCACAGTTAAAGGATCAAGTCGGAGGCGATCGCATTACTTTACGCATCCGGGAATTTTCACCCACTGAAGAAGCAGATAAAGCCAAAAATCTTTTATCAGCGTTACCTTTTGTCCAGGAAATTATTATTAATTCTGCTCAAGGTAATTCTTTAAATTTAGTTGTTACTCCCCAAAATGACGCTTTAATTTCTATTCAACAAGCGTTAAATAATGCAGGTTTACCTATTTTTGGAATTGCCCAATCTCGTCCTAGTTTAGATGATGTTTATTTAGCAGCAACCGGTAAAACTTTGATGGATGCAGAATTAGCAGCAGTCGCAAATCGAGATCCGAAAGCGGAGAAGAAGCAAAATATGAGATAGTTGATAGTTGATAGTTGATAGTTGATAGTTGATAGTTGATAGTTGACAGTTGATAGTTTACAGTTGATAGTTGACAGTTGACAGTTGATAGTTGACAGTTGATAGTTGATAGTTGACAGTTGATAGTTGACAGTTGATAGTTGATAGTTGATTGGTAATTGGTGATTGGTGATTGGGAATAATTGCTAATTATCAATTACCTAAATAATTGATGGTTATTGAGTAAAACGAGTCAACAAATTATTAAACATCTTTTCTTGAGATAATTCTTCAGGATCAAAACATCCTAGTAAATTACGAGCAATAATTTCAGAGTTATAACTTTTTATTTCTCTAGCTAAGAAATCTTTAATATATAAATACAATACATCAGTAAAATCATGTCCATGTATTTTATATCTAGCATCTTCTAACTTTTCTGCTTTAATTCTTAATTCTTCCATTGTTTGGATGAATATTGATTTTTCTTCCAATGACATCGAACATTTATTGAAATATTTTTCAATATATGTTTGTAGATCAAATTGAAATTGAATTTTTGATTTATCCCAATTACAGCATTTTCCAAAATTATCTAACATATCAGTATCTATGTTTAGTAATTCCCTTGTAGCACGAATCAGAAATAAATCTTCTAATACCTTAGACAATTGTTTGAGTATATTTTCTGCTTTTAACTGAGAAATACGAAGAGATAAAAACAATAATTTATTTAAAACTTGTTCATTAAACAGATACATCTCCAGACATGAATAATCAGTAAAAAATAGTAATTCACATTGATAATTTATATCAAATAACCAATCAAAATCTTTATCTGCAATACAAATAATATGAGGTGTAGTTTCTGAAAATTTATCCAGGTACAAAGCAAGAGCAATAACGCGACTACGGTTGTTATCTTTTAACTCAAGTTTAAATAATCTTTCAGCAGAAATATCAACTGTGTCAATTTCATAAACAGAAATGTTGTTTATACCTCTATTGTTGAAAAACCATTCTAAAAAAAGTTTATCTGTTTTACCTTCAACATATATATCACGTAACTCAGGCTCAAGTTCATATCTCATGACAATTTCATCAAGCTTGCGTCTTATTTCATTGTCCATTTTTTAGTTATTTCTCCGTCTTCACCAACTTGATAACATGACTTTTGTATTTAGAAAGTAATTCAATTGAATGAGTGGCTAATATAAATTGAACTTGACTGTTTTTTGTTAACTCAAGTAATGCGTCAATAAGTTGACGCTGCCATTTTACATTTAATGATATTTCTGGTTCATCAATGATAAAAATTGTTGCTTTATCTCGCACTGTGAGCGTATTACAAAACAATAATAAGAGTTGCTTTTCCCCAGAAGACAAATTCTCAGAAGACAATTCTATATTTTCATCAGTGAATATTTTGATACCATCTGTAACGTGAATCTTTATATATTTATCATGAAAAAATTTATTGATTGTACTTTCAAAGGTAGTTAATAAACTTTGTATACTTTCCAGAGCTTTAAATCTTGCATATACACTATCTAAATATGGGTTTAAAACACTTGATATAGTAGATTTTACTTGTGAATTTTGTGTAAAAATAATATTGTTCAAGATATTAATAATTTTTTGACTTTCTAATGGAGACATTAAGCCAAATCGAGCAAAATTTTTACTAATATTATCTGCATTTCTCAGTTCATTAATTAGTATATTCGGTGATTTTGGTAACTTTTCGACAATCTCATTTTCTGAATTTTGTATTATTTTAGTAAGCATTTCTTCATATATATTATGTACATTGATTTCTCCTTGATTTGTGCCTGTGAATGCCTGATCACTAATCCATTTTTCAGCTCTTTTGATAGATGTTTTTAAAATTATATCTCTGTTAATTAAGGAATTATTATCTAAAAAATCAACACTTGATGAAGTAGTCATTCTTCTAGTAGAGAATCTGAAAGAACCTTCATATAAATCATTATCATTATCATCTATTAATATATCACTCTTCAATAGTCTATCATCACCTAAAGAAAACATATTTAATTTTAATTCTATTAATTTATTACAAAATTCATCACTTAGTAATTGTTGTTTTTGCCTGTCATATTCATGACCAATTACTTCATCAAAAACACTATTTTGATTATGTAATATTTGCAATCTAAAATAACCAGCCGTGTGGGAATTATTGCGACTAGCGATAATTTGGTTTCCGTCAGAAAGAATTACTGAAAATTTAGTAAAATTAATTTGTGTTAAAAATTTCCGATGTCCATGTCTAGGATGTGGTGATAGTAGATGAAATAATATTTTTAAAATAGTGGTTTTACCAGAACCATTATCACCATAAAGAATCATGAGTGGAGAATTTATTTTATCATGAATATCTTGCTCTTTTTTGGATAAAACATAATTATATCTACCAAAAAGCTGTTCAACCTCAATACGAACTATATAAAGAGGTGGACTGTTAGTTTTAACATCAATCATCTGCATAGGAGGTTCAAATTTTTGAATAGAAATATAATTTTTATTATACATTAAACCTAACTAAATTTGCTAAATGTATAGTTGTAATTAAATCCTCATCAATTTCACAGCTATTTTTTTGATATAATGTGATATTAAGAATTATAAATATTTTGGTTGGATTTTTGACTCATTCCCAAAAACACAAATGTTTATAACTCTGATTCCCGCATTTTCCAGTAAGCATTCAGCTATCAGTTTGTTAAGGGTTAAACTAAAAATAACATATTGATAATCAACAGATTTATCAAATATTCTGACTCCTGACTCCTGACTCCTGAATTCTTACATTTTACACCCTGTATATCTAATGTTAAAAATGCTATGAAGACAGATATCAATTTTCAGCAACTAACCTCACCCACTCTATCCACAGAAAACCCACCCAGTTTCTTTAGTGAAATAGTTCAAGAAACCCTAGCTTTAACCCGTCGTTTGTTCATTCAATTACAACGTCGTCCTTCTAGTTTAGCAGCGGGAATTATTCAACCTGTAATGTGGTTAGTTTTATTTGGTGCATTATTCCAAAATGCTCCTCAAGGGTTATTTGGAGATACCACAAATTACGGACAATTTCTAGCAGCAGGTGTGATAGTATTTACCGCTTTTGCTGGTGCATTAAACGCCGGTTTACCCGTGATGTTTGATCGGGAATTTGGCTTTTTAAACCGCTTACTGGTAGCACCTTTAGCTTCTCGGTTTTCCATTGTTTTTGCTTCAGCAATATTTATCATTAGCCAAAGTTTACTGCAAGCTGCGGTTATTGTTGGAGCAGCAGCACTTTTAGGGGCTGGTTTACCCGATGCGGCTGGTTTAGGGGCGATCGCCTTAATCGTATTTCTACTAGCATTAGGTGTAACAGCTATTTCCCTGGGTTTAGCCTTTGCATTACCCGGACACATAGAACTAATTGCAGTAATATTTGTTGCCAACCTACCTTTACTATTTGCCAGCACAGCTTTAGCACCATTATCATTTATGCCAGAATGGTTGCAAATTGTCGCCACCATCAACCCCCTCAGCTATGCAATTGAACCTATCCGCTACCTGTATTTAAACAGCAACTGGGGATTAAATGATGTCGTCATGCACGCATTCTGGGGTGATGTTACCTTTGGGGGTGCATTATTAGTCCTAGTGGGATTTGCAGTAGTCGCTTTACTCAGCATTCAACCCAGATTACGCAAGACATTGGCTTAAAATAGGAGCAAGATTAAATTTGTAAAATGTGAGGGGAAATCTCATGCAAAAACCATTTTTACCAGTTCATAAAATCCTCATTGCTACCTTTGCAGGAATTAGCTTTGCTTCCTTCCTAGTAGCAGAACCCAGTTTAGCTAATACCGAACAACCTTTTAGCTCTTTAGAAACTGACAACAACACTAACTCAATATTGGGCAATGGTTCAGATTTCAATATGTTTCAATTAATCCACAACGCCCAACTTGGTACACTCAATTGGAATTCTCAAGAACAAAATCAACAGTTAAATGATGAAGCAGCAGTGTTTAGAGCTAAACAAAGAAAACTACTGGAAAATCAACAACCAAACACCAACTTACCAAATATAAATGGTGGAAATACAGCCCCATTAATTATCTTACCTGCGGGTAAATGATCAACAAAAAGCCTCAATTATTCAACAAGTAAGGGTTTAGCAATGCTAAACCCCTACAAATTATCTATTTCCTACTTTGACATACCTCCTCGTTCTAAAAGAGCGAGGATTCCTTGACACTTCGCTGGGTTGTGCCACAAGTGGTCTTACCATCCCTCCATGTCCGTTTCAA
>RDXV01000192.1 GCA_004292695.1 Nostocales cyanobacterium
GGTTTTTACTTAGAAAATAGCCTCACCTTCACAGAATTAGAAAACCAATTACAAAACGGTACATTTGCACCCATCGCCCCAGATACAGCGTTAGAAAAATTACTATCTGTAAATTTACTAGGAACATTTGCCAAAAAATGGTGTCAAGGACAACAAGTACCCGTAAATCAGGAAGTATCGGGATTAGTGCGAGTATATGAACAAGAAACTCGCTTTTTAGGAATTGGACAAATACAATCAGAACATATATTAATCCCCAAAATGGTATTTGAACCAATTTCTTAATTAGTAAAAGTTATGAATATCTACAATAAATAGATAATTTGGGTTTTTGAATTGAAATTTTAAGTAAATATAATAAATGAAAACATCAAAAAATCAGGAATTTTTCACTATTCCCAAGTAGAAACATCTCTCAAAACACTAGGAATTTCTCCTTGGGATAAAGGAAATTCTAACACAGTTTCTCGATATCCCAAATATCCCGACTCAGTAAAAGACATTAACATTCTGGATAAAGCTAACCACACCTCAGATTCATATTCCCAATCACCACCACGTCTAGCACGGCCAGCAATAGAACGTAAAGCCCAAAAATAAGAATTTCTTACCACCGAACCCCCTTTTTTAAATTCGGGGACATCTTCTTTGTGAATAAATAAAACCTGATTTTCTATCTTTGCTCTCATTACTATATTTTTTAACTATCAATTTTTCAATTATTATATCATTTAATATTCTTTAGATCCCCGACTTCTATTATCAATTAATAATTTATTGACAGAATCATCAAAGAAGTCGGGGATCTTTCTTCTCTTTTATATCCTCAGATCCCCGACTTCTATTATCAATTAATAATTTATTGACAGAATCATCAAAGAAGTCGGGGATCTTATTAGCCTAACTATAAACTAGCAGACAAACCTACACGAAAAGTAAACCCAGGGCTATAAATTCGATTTGATTTTTCATATTGTTCACCTAACAAATTTTCCAGGTAAAAAGTCAGCCCTAAATTTTTACTTACAGGAATACGACCACCCAAATCTAAATTTACAAAAGACGGTAAAAAATCTGTATTTTTATCACCAGCAGCAGTATTAACAAACAGAGCGCGGCGACTACCACTATTGTAAGTTAAATACAAATTAGCTTGCCATCCATCCTTTTGATAACCAATCCCAGTTTGCAACAAAGAGTAAGGAATTAAACCCAACTGTAAACCCTTTTCAGTTCCAGTTTTAATTTCTGCATCTGTATAAGTGTAATTAACAAAAGTAGACCAATTACGGGCAATTTGTAACTTTAAAGCTGCCTCTAAACCATTGGTATCTACCAAACCCACATTTTCCCATCTACCATTAATAATTCCCAAACGATTATCTAAACTACTACCAAAATAAGTAAACTGCGCCAATAAATTATTAGATAAATTTACATCTATTCCCGCAGTCCAAGTAGAACCAGTTTCCGGTTTTAAATCAGGATTTGGGTCCCAACCATGCACCGTATCATAAACATATAATTGATCTAAACCAGGGTTACGTTGCGCCCCTGCCCAACTACCACGCACAGCAATCACAGGATTAATAGCATAACGCGCCCCAAAACTAGGATTTAGATAATTACCAAACTGAGTATCAAAGGTTTGCCTTAAACCTAAATCCACCAAAAAATTGTCAGTAATATTCCAAGTATTGACAGCAAATAAAGCTGTATTTAAAACATCTCGATCTTCATTTTCATTCTTACTAATACGACTGGGTAATGTACTTTCAACTTCTGCTCTTAAATCAGTATTTTTTAAATCTAAACCCCAACGTAATTGATTATTTTTGCTCAGTTTCCATTCATGATCTACCCTAGCAGTAATTTGTTTTGTATCTAAAACACCCCGGCGATAAAAATTTACTCCCGTTGGTCCGTAGGTGTTAAAGTAATTTTGATTATAACCAATAGTTGTGGTTAAATTAGAATCATTTTTGTTACCTAATTTTGTTTTCCAAGATAAACCAACATTTAAACTATCATGATCTAATCTGTCTCTTTGTAAAGGAAAACCAAAATAAATTAAACCCCGACGACTACTTAATGTAGTAACATCTAAATTCAGAGAATTTTTAGGATCTAAATCTAAACCAATACTTCCAAAATAGGTACTTGTGGCTGTATCAGCATTAAATAAAAATCCATCAGCATCACGATTTGCTGCACCCACAGGAACAGAATAACGGTTATCTATAAAATATCTTTCAAAACTGAAATTATATTTTACTTTATTAGCTGAACCACCATAACTGATTTGTTGATTGTTTAAATTTAAAGAGCCAAATTCCGCGCTACCTGTTAATTTTGGCTGACGATAACCTTCTTTAGTAATGATATTAACAACCCCACCAAAAGCGGAAGCACCATATAAAGAAGTCGCCGCACCGCTATATAATTCTACTCTTTCAATAGCTTCTACAGGAATACTATTTAAGTCCGTTGCACCATGATAAGTGCTAATATCATTATTAAATGGTCTGCCATTAATTAAAAATATGGTTTGATTAGTAGAAGCACCACGATAATATGTACCTGTGTGAATATCTGCCCCATGTCCAACATTATTAATAGTAAAACCAGGCATTCTTTTTAAAACATCGGCAAAGCTGGTAGCACCTTGTTTTTCAATTTCTTCTTTTTCAATTACATAAGTAGGTGTAGATTCAGGTAATGTATCCTGTTCTCCCACTGTTTCTAAGAAAATTTCTGCCTCTTTTTGAGGAGTAGTAGTTTTTTTTTCTTCTTTTTCTGTTTCTAAAATACTGTTTTGTGAATCTTCATTAATTGGTGGTTGCTGAGTTAATAATTTAGCTTGGGTAGCTGGTAGTTGAATTTCACTTAAACGTTGAATTTCTGAATTGACTATCTTATTTTCAGAATCATTATTATTAGCCACAGCAGGAAGTGTTACCAGTAAACCAAGGAAAGAAACTGGTACAAACAGTAAATTATTATTCATTTGACGAACTCACACCCGATAAAAATAATTATGGGTATTGTCGCCATTAGTAAACAACCTGTCAAAAGACAAGCTGTCATATTTATTACGTTTCAGCAATGGTAATTGCTCAAATATTTTTAGCTAAGGAATAATTACCATGAAATTATACAAGTTTTGATAAAAATAATATTTTTTGTTGAACAACACTCAGTAACTCTAAGGTTCTTTGATAAGCAAGAGTTTGGTTTTGCTGGGCAAACTGTTCTGATGCTACTTGCAAATCAGCAATTGCCTGTTGATAGTATCCTAAATTATAATTAGCTATACCTAAATTTAAGTGAGCCTGAGCATTAATAGGATTGAGTCGAATTACTTGAGAAAAATCATATTTTGCACCTAAATTATCTCCGTTTCTTCCACAAATACACCCCCGATTAAAATATGCTCTTTCATTATCTGAGTTTAATTCAATTGCTAAATTAAAATTTTCCATAGCTGCGGACAAATTTTGCAAATCAAAATAAGCCAAACCTCTATCATTATAGATATCAGCTAAGATGAAATTACGCTCAGTATCATTTCTAGGAATATTATTTATAGCTTTATGATAATTAGTGATAGCTTGATCAAAATTGCCTTGTGCTGCTAAAGCTATTCCCAAATTATAGTAAGCACGAAAGTCATCTGATTTGATCATTAATGTTTGGTTATAATCCTTAATAGCAGCTTCATAATCTCCTTGTCTGTATTTTGCTAATCCTCGATGAAGATATGCTTCAGAGTCTTGAGGTGATAAATTCAAGACTTGACTACAATCTGCGATCGCATGATCGTAATCTTGAATTTGTAAATAAGCTAAACAACGATTTTTGTAAGCTGCTGTATATTGATACTGTTGTTGAATTGCTAAACCCAAATACTCAATAGCAGCAGGATAATGATCTTGCTGCATTTGACTTAAACCTAATTTGAACCAATCATTAGCAGTTAATTCTCTCTGTTCAGAAGCAAATGCAACACCAGAGGGTAAAGAAAATAAAAACCAAGTTATCACTAAACTGAAAATTAATTTACAGAAATCAACCACAAACATCTCCTTTATTAATTTCAGTATCGTTCAAATATTCTTATTTCCGATGAAAATTAATGAAAACAGTAGCGGGACAAAAGTCCCGCATGATTGTCAATCAAATACAAATTAAATTACTTCCAACCTGCATCAGCTTGTTCCATCACGTAAGCAGCTACATCAGCAATTTGTCCATCATTGAGACGACCTTTAAAGGCTGGCATAGCATTTTTGCCATTTGTAACTTGATAAACAATAGCATCTGCTGAGTACATATTATTAGCTTCTAAAGCTTCTTTGAACAAACTTTTGCTGGGTCCTGCAACTAAATTTTTACCCCCAGCATGACATTGAGCGCAATTAGCTGTAAATATTCCTTTTCCAGTCGCTGTATCAGCAGCTAACGCTGGATTATTGAAAGCAAAAGTGAAGATAGTGATGGCTAAAAACAATACGGAAATAATCTTCTTCATGTCGTGTTCTCTCTGCAAAAGTAATTGACTAGGTAAAATACCATTTATGATTTTCTGTTGCTTGAGTTATCGTAGTCAAAAGACAGCCTGTCAAACTTGAAGTAAATTATTAGCAATGTTCACACAATATCTTGTTATATCAAGGGTTTCAGGTATTTCTTAAATTATGTTAACTTAAAATATTATTTAATAATGAATTAAGCAAAATATAGTTAATAGTAAATTAAAAATTAAATTTTATAAGTTAACTTAATTTTATATGTAGCTATAAATATTGACTGTTGGTTTATCAAGTGGGCATAGCCCACAATGCTTATTTGTTACTTAAATCTGTAAATTTGCTAAGTTGTGAATAGCGGTTTCACTCACCCGACAAATGCGCCAATCTTCCAAAATATCAGCGCCGATATTGCGGTAAAATTCCTGGGCAGAAACATTCCAATCTAAAACACTCCATTCTAAGCGTCCACAATTTCTTTCTACAGCAATTTTGGCTAACTTATTCAACAGTGATTTACCAATACCTCGCCGACGATATGCTGGTAAAACAAATATATCTTCTAAGTAAATACCAGGTTTGGTTAAAAAAGTAGAATAATTGTGAAAAAATAAAGCAAAGCCTACTACTTTACCTTCAACTTCTGCCACAATTGCTTCTATATATTTTCGTTCTCCAAACAGATGATCTTTTAAAATTTCTGCATTCCCAGTCACAGCAGCGGATAGTTTTTCATATTCTGCCAATCCCTGAATTAAACCAAACAAAGCATCACTATCATGAGGTTGAGCAAACCTGATAATTAAATCACTATTAGAAGTCATTAGTTATTATTCTCTAATCCATAATCTCTAGTTTAAAGGAGGGAATAGAGAATAGGAAGAGGTAACTGATAACTGATAACTGATAACTGATAACTGACCTAAATTAACCAACCTTTCAAACGTTTAGCAATATGAGGACGGCGTAATTTTCGCATGGCTTTACTTTGAATTTGTCGTACTCGTTCACGGGAAAGATTGAACATATTTCCCACCTCTTCTAAGGTGCAAGGTTCGCTAGTGGTTAACCCATAACGTAAGGAAATCACATCTTTTTCCCTGGGGGTGAGAACATCACCGAGAACTTCCCATATCTCCTGACGCATCATGTTTTCATTCATTTTTGCTTCTGGAGACTGGTTATCTTCGTCTTCCAGCAAATCCATTAATTCCGTGTCTTCTTCTTTACCAACACGATGATTTAAAGATAATGCTTGACGACGTAACTGTTGTAATTGACGTAATTGCTGAACACTAATTTCTAGGTATTCAGCCATTTCCGCTTCCGTTGGGTTGCGAGAGAGTTTTTGTTTGAGTTCTCGTTGGGCTTTTTTGAGCTTGTTGAGTTTTTCAACAATGTGAATAGGTAAGCGAATAGTGCGGGCATCATTGGCGATCGCCCGTGTAATTGCTTGGCGTATCCACCAATAAGCATAAGTAGAAAATTTATAACCTTTATCGGGATCAAACTTCTCCGTAGCACGATTTAACCCCATTGCTCCTTCTTGAATTAAATCTAAGAAAGGAACGCCCCGATTCAGATATCGTTTAGCAATAGAAACTACTAACCGTAAATTCGAGCGGATCATTTTCCGCTTTGCTACTCTACCTTGGTAAAGTCGGCTTTCTAATTGTTTTTCCGTGAGATCAAACCTAGCCGCCACGTCACTTTTACTAGGTGTTTTACCTAGTTCAGCTTCCAAAGTTTCCTGGAGATTTTTGACATCTTCCAAAAACTTGACTCGACGGGCTAATTCTACCTCTTCCTCAGCCTTGAGCAAAGGATAACGCGCCATTTCCTTAAAAAACGCGCCCACTGCATCATCATGTTCGGTCTTATTGTATCCCGAAGGACGAGCAGCGGCCATATCATCCCCGTCTCTTGATTCTGAGTCCGAGTTTTCGACCATTGAAGATTCTTCAAACGCTACTGCATCTAAACTATCAAGTGATGGTTCTTCTTGATCAGCAGCATTATCTGGTATTTCCATTTTTCCCAATTCAGCAATATTCATAGTTTCCTTTGGGGATTTTTGCTTTGTTTGGTACATAATTTAGTGACAGCTGCTCATTTGAGGACTGGTAGCTTTCCTATCAGGACAAATACACCCATTTACTTAGCTAAATACATTCTGCTTGAAAATTCCTTTCAGAATTTAGGATTCAGTAGAGGTTAAATTTTGTTAGGGTTCTTGAGTTAATTAGGGAAAGGAGGAGTAAACACCTTTACCCTTGCAGATTTTACCCTCATTAGGAATAGCAAAGATTTTCAAAGACATTAATTTCCGTTAATTACACCCTAACAAATAGTTGTCATTGTTTGTGTTTTGGCTTTGTTATCTATTGATTCATAACCGATAGTTAATGTAGCCAAAATTTCTCATTAGCCAGGAAAATCTGTTTCTGCTAGTCATCTTCTGGTTACTCATAGAGACAATTGATATTGCCGTTGTATCCAAAATACCATCTTTTTATGCTACCAGTAAGCCTATTCCTCATTTTTTTATGAATCACCAAATCTTTCAAATCCCCTCAAACTTTCTCAAATTTAACAAATATAAAAATTCCATCTAAAGATCCTATATCTTAAATTTTCATGTATTTACCTAAAGTTTTGTGTGAATTTGATTAGGAAATTTAAAGTTTCCTAAATGATCTAAATTACAAAAAATGCAGCTTTAAATCCGGACAATCTTGATTGTTTAAAAGCATCTCATAGAGAATAAAGATTGAATATCTATCAATGGGTGGAAAATGTCTACTCCTTATTTAGTAACCTCAAAAAATCATTTCCTAAAATCTAATATACCTTGATTTATGTAGTTAGCATCAAATAGTTATTGCACATACTGTAGAAAACAATTTGTTTATTTGATTACATAAAATATAACTTATCAAGTATGAAACTAAATCAAAGTATTGGACAATACAGTTTATTTGTAGTAAAGTAAGAAATTAAGTTTCAGTAAAACTGGTCAACAATTTCCAATTAAATGAGTAAACATCTATTAAAAACGCCAAAAATATGTATATTCAGGATGTAAAGTTATCTTCTCTGGTTGTAGCTGAACCCCAGGGAATATATCAATCAAATACAAAAATTAATCAGTGGGTAGAAGTATTAGTAGATTATCCGGGAGGCACAGATTTATATACATACAAATTACCAGAACAGTTAGAAATAAAACCAGGGGATATTCTGACAGTTCCCTTTGGCACACAACAGTTAGGAGCAATAGCAATTCGCCTTTTATCTCAACCACCAGCAGATTTAGCACCAGAGAAAATTAGAGAAGTAGAAGATGTAGTTAGTAGAAGTTTTTTTCCTAGTAATTATTGGCAATTATTAAATAAAATATCAGCTTATTACTATACACCTTTAATTCAAGTAATTAAAGTAGCATTACCGCCAGGATTATTAGGGCGATCGCAACGTCGTTTGCGTTTAACATCCTTGGGTAAAAATCAAGATGTTGCTAATAATACGGTGATTTTCATGTCACCCACAGCGCAACAAGTTTTACAAATTTTACAAAAAAATGCCACAGGTGACTACAGCTACTACTATATTCAACAAAAAATTAAATCAGCCTATCGAGGAACTCGTGAATTAATTAGATTAGGATTAGCAGAAAATTATCTAGAACCACCAAAAATAAATCAACCAAAATTACAAAAAGCCGTCACTCTGATAGTAGATGAACTTCCTGAAGTTGATGATTATGACTTAACACCCCGTCAGCAAGTTCGTCAGCAAGAAATAAGAGAACGTCACAAAGAAATTATCGAAGTTTTAAAAAGACAAGGTGGAGAATTATGGCAAAGTGAATTATTACAAACTTGCAATACCAGTACCTCAGTGTTAAAAGCACTAGAAAAAAAAGGTTGTATTGTCATTGAAGAAAGGGAAAAATTACGCAGAGAACAAGGACCAACAATAGCAGGTGATCAACCAAAATCATTAACAACCGCTCAAACTAATGCTTTAGAAACTATTAAATCATCAAATCAATTTACCCAAGTTTTATTACATGGAGTCACAGGATCAGGAAAAACCGAAGTTTACCTCCAGGCGATCGCCCCTTTACTCAACCAAGGAAAATCAGCATTAGTATTAGTCCCAGAAATTGGACTCACACCCCAACTCACAGACAGATTTCGCGCCCGTTTCGGTAACAAAGTCCAGGTATATCACAGCGCCCTCTCCGACGGTGAACGTTTCGACACCTGGCGACAAATGTTTACTGGAGAACCCCAAGTAGTCATAGGAACACGCAGCGCCATTTTTTCCCCCTTACCCAACTTAGGATTAATCATCCTCGACGAAGAACACGACAGCAGCTTTAAACAAGACGCACCCATCCCCACCTATCACGCCCGTACAGTAGCCCAGTGGCGTGCAGAATTAGAAAACTGCCCTTTAATTCTGGGATCAGCTACCCCCTCCTTAGAAAGTTGGGTTGCTGTTCAAGCAGAGAACACCTCCCCACCTCCCCACCTCCCCATCACCCCACCTCCCCATCACCCCACCTCCCCATCACCC
>RDXV01000041.1 GCA_004292695.1 Nostocales cyanobacterium
AACAAAATGTAAAATCGCTGAAAGTCTCTTCCCTCTTGCCTTTTGCCTTTTGCCTCTTGCCTTGCCATGACGACAATTTTCAACGCCTACCTACTTAGTTATTGGTTATTGGTAAAGATAACCCAATTACCCATTACCAATTACCCATTACCCATTAAGGAACAACCATGACAGGACAGGGTGAAAGATTAATTACACGGTTTGTCACGCTGTCGTTTACACCGTCGTCAGTTAAACCTAAACCACGACAACCCATGATAATTAAATCCGCACCGACTTCATCAGCGACATCACAGATAGTAAAAGCAGGTTTACCCTGTTTTTCTATGACTTCAGCGGTGATACCTTGCTGAGAAAATAAGGTTTGGGCATTTTCCAGAAGTTTAGCAACGGCTTCTGGGGACATCATCGGTGTATCAGTGGTTTCTTCTGAGGCTGGTTCTTCGACCACTGAAAGCAAGACTAGACGACTGTTGCACTGCTGCACAACCTTGGCAACTAGATCGGCGGCTTCCCGTGCTTCACGACTTTGATCTATTGGAAATAAAACTGTTTTAAACATAATCTCACTGGGACACCCCACACTCCGGTAAAATCTTGATGGTGATACTTTCAAAACAATAACAAAAAGATAATCAGGAGAATTTGGCTGTGTCGAAAAAAAGTTTAGCAAGTTTATCTGCTGCTGATATTTCTGGCAAACGTGCTTTGGTTCGGGTAGATTTTAACGTGCCTGTAGATGATCAAGGGAACATTACTGACGATACCCGCATTCGGGCAGCTTTGCCAACTATCAAAGATTTGACACAGAAGGGAGCTAAGGTCATTTTAGCAAGTCATTTTGGTCGCCCCAAGGGTGTAGATGACAAACTACGTCTCACACCTGTGGCAAAACGTCTTTCTGAACTGTTAGGACAAGAAGTTGTCAAAACTGATGACTGTATTGGTGATGATGTAGCTGCTAAGGTTGCAGGTTTGGCAAATGGCCAAGTGCTGTTATTAGAAAACGTCCGTTTTTATAAAGAAGAAGAAAAGAACGATCCTGAGTTTGCCCAGAAATTAGCAGCTAACGCTGATTTTTATGTTAATGATGCGTTTGGTACTGCTCACCGCGCCCATGCTTCTACTGAGGGTGTAACTAAGTATTTAAGCCCTTCCGTTGCTGGTTATTTGGTTGAAAAGGAATTGCAATATTTACAAAGTGCAATTGAAGAACCTAAGCGTCCTTTAGCTGCTATTATCGGTGGTTCTAAGGTTTCTAGCAAGATTGGTGTGATTGAAACACTCTTAGAAAAGTGCGATAAGTTGATCATCGGTGGGGGAATGATCTTTACTTTCTACAAAGCGCGTGGTTTGAATGTTGGTAAGTCTTTGGTGGAAGAAGACAAGATGGAATTAGCGCAGACTTTGGAAGCTAAGGCTAAGGAAAAGGGTGTGGCTTTATTGCTACCTACTGATATTGTTGCGGCTGATAAGTTTGCGCCTGATGCTAATGCTACCACTGTGAGCATTGAAAATATCCCTGCTGATGGTATGGGTTTAGATATTGGTCCTGACTCTGTGAAGGTTTTCCAAGAAGCTTTGGCTGACTGTAAGACTGTGATCTGGAATGGTCCTATGGGTGTGTTTGAGTTTGATAAGTTTGCTGTGGGTACTGAGGCGATCGCCCATACTTTAGCAGAAATCGGTAAAACCGGCACAACTACCATTATCGGTGGTGGTGACTCTGTAGCGGCAGTTGAAAAGGTTGGTTTGGCTGATCAAATGAGCCACATTTCTACCGGTGGTGGCGCTAGTTTGGAGTTGTTGGAAGGTAAGGTTTTACCTGGTATTGCAGCTTTAGATGAAGCGTAATTATTAATAGGGGTGAAGGATGAGGCTTTTTGGGCTTTGTCCTTCATTTCATCAAAGTTTAACTATATATTTACCGTCCAATCTTCAATTTTTTGAAAGCCAAGAAATTTGATAAAGTCTTTACGATTTTGAGTTACTAAAATTGCGTCATTCACTAAAGCTATAGCAGCTATTCTTAAATCTTTTTGATCTTTATTACTTACTTTATGCTGCTGAAGTAGTTGTTGAAAACATTCACAAGCAGCTTGATCAAAGTCTAGTATATTTACCTTACAATAAAATTCTTGAGTCATTCTTAAATTTCTATACAGAGATACTAATTTTTGTAAATCCTGACTGTTATCGGGTTTGATTTTGTTCAGTTGACGAATTGGATCTAATCTACCTCTCAATTGTTCTTCTACATTAATAGCTGTTACAAATATTTTTGAAGGATCGATTTCTTTAATTCGTTGTACTACTTGTTCATTATTCTTTTGCCAAGCTGTAATAATATTGGTATCGAGAATGTATACACTCATCACGCCACATCATTCTCCTCTAAAGATGATTCATAAGCGGTGATTTCATCATCTAATTCACGCCGATTTTTTGCCATTTCTTCGACAAATTCATCAAATAATGGATCATCTTTAAACATACCAGCAAATTTAATCCAAGGATTAGATTCCTCTACAATTTCTTGAGGAACTAATATTCCTATACCAAAACATAACCGTAATGTTAACCACCATAAATAAGAGAAAGTAGAACTAGAGAAATCATCATCACTAATTAAACCATGAGCCATTCTATTTCTTAAATTTGAGCCAGAATGTTCAATCAGTAAACCTCGAATATCGAAAAGAGTATCTTCATCACAAATGGAAGTAATTTGTGGATATTTACTGGGATAAAGCGTTGAATTTAAGTTATCTTCTTTTTGAATACCATTATTTTTATTATCAATGCCTGAAGTGATTACTCCTCTTTTCAAAAGTAAGTAGCGAACAGAGTTTTCAATTTGGGGAATTAAAATATGAGTAGAAGTTATGAAATCTCCTATCAAACCAGCATAAAGACCTTTTGCAAATAACTTTTCTCTTCCTGGTGGTACAAAGGGGTTATTTGAAACTAATGGCATTAAATCAGTCTCTTTAATTCTATTATCTTCAGCTTTTTGTAATATGTGTTCTGAAAATATTTGATATCTAGCTGGTTCAATAAATGCTTGAGTATGACATCTATGAGCCTCAATTGCTATCCTGTACATTTCAAAAAGGATTGCCTCTTCTGCTTTATTTGGCTCTATAGGTTGACGTGCAACAGTCTTTCCCATATCATTTTTTATCTCTATTGGCATGAATTGAGATAACAAGGAATTTTTTTCTACCATCTGGCGAAGGTCTAAAACTTTTTGAGGACTTCCTAACAAAGCTAAAGCTAATATTGCTTCTGAGAATTTTTTTCCTTTAACCTGTGATTGAGCTAGTTCTATTGCATTGCTAATATCAAACTCAGAATAAACTTTTATTAACTCATGAGATGATTTCTGCTGATACTCAAGAAGAAGTTTGTGAATTTCTTCTAATTTAGTGTTTATAGCAGTTCTTTCCTCTTCTGTACTTTGGCTTTTTAATCTTTCAAATGCTTCAAAAGCTTTTTGCAAGTCATCGGATGCTTTTGAGTAAGGAGTTGGATGTTTAGCTAAAGAATCTTCAGCTTCCTTGATGTAGGTTTCAGCAGCAAGAATTTTTGATTTATATAATTTTTCATAATTCTTCTCAATACGATGCCATTCTACTTTAATTTCCCACCATTTTCTAGCCTTGTCCCATTCTCCAATGGATTCGGCAAAAATTGCCCCTTGTTCAGCAAGAATAGAATATGTATGAGCATTACCAAGTTTACAATCTAACAAAAGTTCCATTAATTTTACAGATAGCCATAACGGATCTTTTGCTTGATAACAATTTAAAACCTCATCTATATAGTCAACAACAATTTCTGGCTGATAATTAATTTTAAGTGCTAAAGTTAGTGCTTTTTTAATTCTATCAAAACAACGACTCCATTTCTCAGGATCTTTTAGTATTTTGGCAGATTCTAAATAAGAATGAACTGCTAACTGTCCCATTCTATAATTACGCTTTTTATCTTTGAACCAGAGAATTTCTGCTATTTGGGCTTGCAGTTCTGCATCTGAAACTTCATCAACAATTTCAGCGAGAAAGTCTATGGTTTCATCTGTAAATCTATCTGAAAATGTTGAATATTCAATATCTAATTGAATTGGAGCAACAGTTACACGCTGTAGAATTTCAAAAACTGCACATTGTCTATCATCTCCTACATCTTTAATTTCTTGTGCTTTTCTACGGAAATTATCATAGTAGATGTTGCACAGTTTTCTCTCGCTGTTTTCAATTACTTCTTTCCAGCCAGAGTTCATAAAATCTTCTTTATTAAGAGGAGGGTTTAACGACATCATAATTTAATATTAGGTAATAATTTAGATACTTACTATATTAGCTCAAATTTTCCTTAAACGCTGTATCATAGATGAAGGATTAGCCGCAGCCTCTTGATAACGCTGTTCTCTCCACCTAGCCAACCGC
This sequence comes from Nostocales cyanobacterium, assembly GCA_004292695.1. Classification (GTDB taxonomy): domain Bacteria; phylum Cyanobacteriota; class Cyanobacteriia; order Cyanobacteriales; family Nostocaceae; genus Okeanomitos. The sequence goes on from RDXV01000041.1 coordinate 4,452, forward strand.
AACATATAAGCACATATTTCTGCACGATTATGGAGATAGTAGGTAATAGTAGCATGAATTTTTTCTAAATTCAGTGACGGCAACTCTTGCAGAATTTGTTCAGGTGTAAACCCTTGCAAGTAATAATCAATCACATCATCAATACCAATTCTATGCCCCTTAATACGGATATCATCTGGATCTAAAAATTCAAAATAATCCTCTAGTTGCATAATTTCACCTTTATTATGTGATGCCAATTTAGTGGACATTGACCAACATGTGATTTTCCACATCAATAATATCAGTTTCATTCCCCATTTTCACCTATTTCTGTATCTAATTCACGGCGATTTTTAGCCATTTCTTCAACAAAATCATCAAAAAGCGGATCATCTTTAAAAAGACCATCAAATTCTACAAAGGGATTATAGTTATCAATATCTTCTCGCAATTCGCTTAAATTAGGAAATACACCATATTTTTGCTTTAATTCTTCTTGGAATCTATGTATTTTATTAACAAGTTCAAGTTGCTCTATGTTGTTATGTTTAGCGCGATTGATTTGATTGATTTTCTCATCAACAATTCTATTAATTAAGGATTCTAAATCCTGTAAAGTCATTTCCGCAATGGACTGATTGTTTAGCATTTTCCAAAATCCTATTGATATGTTATGATTATATCACCCAAGGAGAAAAATATGGAAGTACAAACCCGCACACATATTTACACCCCTGAAGAATATTTAAAACTAGAAGAAACAGCACCTTATAAAAGCGAATATCGGGTGGGTCAATTATACCAACTAATTATGAAACTGGAGTTAAATAAAATCTGTAAAAAATATTGATAGGGAGAATAACATGAAAATAGAAAGTATCCGTCTAAAAAACTTTAAAGCCTTCAAAGAAGTAGAAATAAAAAACATTCCTAAAATGTGTGTTTTTGTCGGTGCAAATGGTACTGGTAAAACCACACTTTTTAATGTATTCAGTTTTTTAAAAGATGCTTTCAGTGATAATATTCATATTGCTTTAAACAAATTAGGAGGAAAGAAGGGATTTCAAGAAGTCAGAAGTCGTAATTCTACAGAAGCTATAGAAATTGAATTGCAATTTTGTAAAGATCATGAATTACCATTATTTACATATTATTTAAAAATAATCGAAAAAGATAATATTCCTCTCATTGAAAAAGAGATTCTTACATATCAGGAACACGAAAAAAATCAATGTATTGTTCAGCTTATTAATTTCTCCCAAGGTAAGGGAGAAGCTGTTATTAATGAACCAGATAAAATTACCAATAATACGGAATTAAGACGGGAAAAATATGATTTAAAAGCTCCAGATATTCTAGCTTTAAAAGGTTTTGCACAATTTGACCAATTCCCTACAAGTAAAGCAATTGGTAATTTGATTGAAAACTGGCATATTTTTGATTTTGACATCCAACAAGCACGAATAGAGAGAGAATCAAGTTATTCTGAACACCTATCAATACAAGGTGAAAACTTAGCAATGGTGACAGAATTTCTCTATAAAAGACACCCTGCTATTTTCCAGAAAATTATTGAAAAGCTGAAACAAAGAGTTCCTGGTATTAGCGAAGTTGATTCTAAAATTACTGAAGAAGGGCGGGTATTGCTACGGTTTAAAGATGGTGATTTTCATGATCCTTTTTTAGCACGATATGTTTCTGATGGAACTATTAAAATGTTTGCTTATTTAGTGCTTTTGTATGATCCAAAACCTCATCCTTTGCTATGTGTAGAAGAACCAGAAAATCAGCTTTACCCTAAACTTCTTTATGAACTTGCAGAAGAGTTTAGAGGATATGCACGTAAAGGAGGTCAAGTTTTTGTATCCACACATTCCCCAGATTTTTTAAATGGTTGTGAACTAGAAGAAGTATTTTGGCTACAAAAAGAAAGAGGTTATACAGTAGTTAAACGAGCGAGTGATGATGAACAAATTACAACATACATGAATGAAGGTGATAAACTTGGTTATTTATGGAGGCAGGGTTTTTTTGAGGGAGCAGATCCCCTATGAAAGAACTTGTTTTCTTATTAGAAGAACCATCTGCAAAAGCAATGATTGAAGGTATTTTACCTAAGATAATATTAGGAACAAATATAAATGTTAGGTATATTATTTTTGAGGGGAAACAAGACCTAGAAAAGCAAATCACAAGAAAACTTCAAGGATATAATAATCCTCATGCAACATTTATTATTTTGCGTGATCAGGATTCTGGTGACTGCCAGGTTATTAAAACCAAGTTGCAACAAAAATGTCAAGAAGCAAATAGATTTCAAGTTATTATTCGTATCGCTTGTCGTGAACTTGAAAGCTGGTATCTTGCTGATTTAGAAGCAGTGGAAAAAGCATTTAATAAAACCAATCTTTCAAGACTGCAAAATAAAAATAAATTCCGAAATCCTGATAATCTTGAAAGTCCATCAAAAGAACTGAAATCCCTTGTACCTGAATATCAAAAAATCAACGGTTCACGAATGATAGCACCTTACTTAAATCTTGAAAATACACGCTCTCTGAGTTTTTATTACTTTATCAGTTCCATCAAAAAGGTAATTAATTCTTAAATCTTTGATTTTGATTCATCAAAAACCTAATACCACTATTTTATACAATTAAAATAAACATATTATATTTTGAAACCTTTATATTCAAATTCCCCCATAATATTTTCAACTAGAAATTTATTAAGAAATGTTACAAAAATATTAATAGTAAATACGGAAATATAACAAAATCACTGGTATTATATTTTTCACACTATAATTATCTTCAACTATGACAGATAGCTGAATTGTTCAAAATTGATGCCAAAACTTGTGTAATTGCTTTATGATTAGACTAAATTTTAAAAAGATTAAACCGCAAATATGCTTTTGTTTTGATCAACCAGCTATATTATCACTGATTATCTTACCAATAATTCATTTTATTCTAGTTAATATTTCTACCAATATCGCTTTTGATAATGGTGTATCAGCATTTTGGCCATCAGCAGGAGTTTATGTAGCGGGAATATTGCGTTTAGGTTGGCGGTTTTTACCAGCTATTATATTCAGTGAATTATTGGTAAATAGTTGGTTATATACTTCAGTTTATAAAAGTAATTATGCCTTTTTAATAATTATACTTGTGACTTGTATTAGTACCTTTGATTCCCTAATTATTTATAGTCTCAAAAATAGATTTATAGGTAAAAAATATTTTTACGATAATTCCACAGATATTTTTAAATTCTTATTAATTGTTGCGGGTGAATCTTTCTTCACATCTCATATAGCTATTACTTTTTTTGCTTTAACAAATAATGTTCCTTGGTCAGATTATCAAATATCATGGTTATCATGGTGGTTACCTCTTCCCCTAGATATTTTATTAATAACTCCTCCCATTTTGGTATGGACACAAAACCCAAAAAAACAGAAACCTTTACCCAGTAGTTGGAGAATAGAACTATTTTTCATGCTATTTTTAATAGTTCTTATTAGTCAAATTTCTTTTAGTGGTAGTTATGCGATTGAATATACTCTTTTACCTGTTCTCATTTGGTCAGCTTTTCGTTTACGACTGAAGGAAACCAGTTTATTAACATTATTAATTACAGTGATCGCTATTGTGGGAACTACTCAGGGTTCAGGATCATTTTCTCGAAAAGAAACATTAGAATCTTTAATTTTACTACAATCATTTATCGGTGTATTTGCCTTAACTACATTAGTTTTATCAGCAACTATCAAAGAAAATTGGTGGGCAGAAATTCAACTTAAACAAGCAAATGAAAACTTAGAAGAAAGAGTGAAAAAAAGAACCTTAGAACTGCAAGAAACCCTAGCAGAATTACAATTAACTCAAACACAAATCATTCAAAGTGAAAAAATGTCTAGTTTGGGACAATTAGTAGCAGGAGTTGCCCATGAAATCAATAATCCCGTTAACTTTATTTATGGTAATATCACTTATTTAAAAGAATATATTGAAAATTTATTAAACTTAATCTCTTTATATCAACAGAATCAAAAATGTGATAACTATGATAATTCCCATAATCAAGAAATTCAAAATATGACAGCGACAATTGATTTAAACTTTGTTATGGATGACTTACCAAAAATCATTAATTCTATGGAAGTGGGAACTGAAAGAATTAGGGATATTGTGAGAGCATTAAGAAACTTTTCCCGCATGGATGAAGCAGAAGTTAAAAAAGTGAATATTCATGATGGAATTGAAAGCACATTATTAATTTTACAACATCGTTTAAAAGCAAATGCGGATGAACCAGAAATCAAAGTTATAAGAGATTATGGTGATTTACCTTTAGTAGAATGTTATGCTGGGCAGTTAAATCAAGTATTTATGAATATCATAGTTAATGCAATTGACGCTATTGAAGAAAGCCATATTCAGCTTTCAAAAGTAGAGAGAAAAGAAAATTTATATATAATTAAAATCATAACCAGTTTGATAGAAAATAATTGGATAGAGATTATATTATCTGATAATGGAAAAGGAATGCCTGAACATATTAAAAATCATATTTTTGACCCGTTTTTTACCACTAAAGAAATAGGTAAAGGTACAGGTATGGGAATGGCTATTAGTTATCAAATTATTACAGAAAAGCATGGTGGTAAATTAGAATTTAACTCCCAGTTAGGACAAGGAACTGAGTTTAAGATTACAATTCCTGTTAAGCAGTAGTTCTTATGTCTTTATCAATTAAAGCAACTTATGTAATTAGTTGGTAATACATAAGTTTACATAATATATTTTAAATGTGTAAATCCAATTATAGGAATCCGGTTTGATTCCTGAACATATCTGTGTAGGCAGGCAAGAGGCAAAAGGCAAAAGGGTTTTATAAGATTTAGGTGTACGGAGTTTTGTTCAAAATTCAAAGATGGTGGAGATAACCCGTTTTTATCTACAACTTTTTTGGGAATTACCGCTAGTGGTGGTTCAAGAGAAGAACCAGGACGTTATGAAATAGATTCTTTTTCAGAACTACTAAGCAGAATTATTGACGGTGTAGAATTAGATGGTGAAATCACAGGTGATGGACCAGATGATGATCAGTTCGTTGACGCTTCACCCTACGACATTACCGATGGTGATGGTGAGGGTTTTGTTCGTTACACTATTCAAGCGAAAGATAACCTGACTACTGGTACTCGTTTAGATGCGGAGGCAGCAATTGTTTTTGATACTAACGAAGCAATTAACACTCCTGCTATCTTTAACACCATAGACATTAGTGATCCTACCAGTGCAGTAAACGCTTTAGCAGCCAATGTTTCCCAATTCTTTACCGTGTCTTGGAGTGGTACGGACGCTGGTAGTGGTGTTGCTACCTATGATGTCTATGTTTCTGTAAATGATGGAGAGTTCACACTGTGGCAAGATAATATTACTACTACCTCTGCAACTTACACTGGTGAACTCAATAAAACCTATGGTTTCTATACCGTAGCTACTGATAATGTGGGTAACATGGAAGCAGTTCCCACAGATGCAGATACAACCACAACAGTAACCACATTAGAAATTTTAGCGCCAACAGTTGATGATGTAACTTTCACTGTCTTAGAAAACAGTCCAGAGGAAACAGAAGTAGGAACAATTACAGCGACAGATCCAGAAAATCAAGTTTTAACTTTTGCCATTGTTGCAGGTAATCTAGACTTAGATAATGATGAGGAGTTAGCTTTTGCAATTGATTCTGAAACTGGGGTAATTACTGTTAATGACAGTGATGATTTGGATTTTGAAGATACTTCTAGTTTTAACTTGCAAGTTAAAGTTACAGATCCAGGTAATTTGAGTGATACTGCTAATGTCACCATTAATTTAACAGATGTTGGTGAAGTATCTTCTACTCAATTTAATGTTTCCCAAAGTAGAAACGGTTTCTTCGCTTTGGAAGGAAATACTACCGCGAATCTCAAGTTTACTTTGGTGAATAATCAAACCGAAAATGTTAATGAAGTAGGTTTCTTTGTCGTTGATGAAAATGGTAATGTTGATGGTAATGCTCCTGGTTCAGCAGGTTATCTCAGAGCAGCATTAGAAAGATCACAAATCATTTTCTCAGCAATTTCTAACCGTCCTAGTGGTTTTGAATTAGCAGATGTTCAACGCATTCTCGAAGTTAATGGTAATTCTCGGTTAGCTTTCTATTTAATCTCAAATGGAACAACTGACACCGCATTAACTCAATTAAGATCCACAGGTAACACCAATTTATCTGTGTTCTTATCTAATTCCACTAATCTGCAAGTATCTAACTTCAGTACAGAAGGATTAAACTTGAATTGGTCAGATCAAGCAGGTGCTAGAAGTTTCCAGAATCTGGGATTAAGAGTAGAAATTACTCAAGAAAGTTCTGTACTTTACACCGATTTACAGGCTACCACTCAACGAGAATTAATTGATTTAACTGATCTTGTTGCTCCTGTCAATGTGAGTGCAACGGTACACAGAGAAGCTGCTTTTGATAATTTAATTGGTTTCTATGTGGTTGCTGATGCAAATGGTGGTATTGATACCTCTGGTGATGGTATTACGGACATCAATCCTGGTGATGCTGGATATAAACAAGCTGCTTTAGAAAGACGAGTCACAGGTTTAGATTTACTCAGAACTGGTAATCAACAAACCACTACATTTAATGGTAGTTTTGCAGGTGGTGATATCTTAGCTCCATTTATTGTCATAGATGGAAGTTTTGAGGAAGCAGTTAATAATCGTGCGGAAGTCTATTTCTCGTTCTTGAGTGCAAATAGCGATGGTGTTGATCATATTCGTTTACTCGGTGATCATACCTTCGGTTTTGAAGATTTACGTGGTGGTGGTGATCAAGACTTTAATGATGTGATTGTTAGTCTGAATTTTGCTGCTATCTAAATCACTCAATTTTGATATTTAGTTTTTATTTCTCCTCTTTTTTGCAAGGGGGGATTTTTTTTGAGCTTCCATATTGGGGATACTTCTTAGTAAAATTACTTAGATTAAACTTGGTAATACGGAATTTTAAATTCAGTATGAAAAACTCAAGCATTAATAGGTTATGCTGTATCATGTAACACTTAAAACATGAGATTTAGTTTTAAACCCCTTGATAGAATGCGGATTTGAGTATTTAAAGTTGTAGTAATTTTTAGGAAAACTCCTAGAAAACCAGATAGTTACCAATAATTTTGATGATTTCTTTGGGAATTACTGATTCTTTTATTATTAGTCTATTTCACAGAATATGTTTTATCTACCAGGTATTGTAGTTAGGACAAAAATTTATGAAAGTGCTGCTTCTCTTGTATATCGAGGTATAAGGGAAGAGTCTGAGCAACCTATAATTATTAAATTACTAAAACAAGAATATCCCACCGCAGAAGAATTATCTCGTTATCGTACAGAATATCAAATTACAAAATCTCTGAATTTACCCGGAGTTGTCAGGGTTTATGAGTTACAGAAATATAAAAATAGTCTAGTCATGATCCTAGAAGATTTTGGTGGTGATTCTTTACAATTTCTACTACAGCAAAAATCATTAAATTTAATAGAGTTCTTACAAATTTCTATTGCCATTACTGAAAGTTTAGCACAAATTCACTCAGCCAATATTATTCATAAAGATATCAACCCATCCAATATAGTTTTTAACCCAGTTACTCAAGCATTAAAAATTATTGATTTTGGAATTTCTACTCAGTTAAGCAGAGAAAATCCTAATATCACTGATCCCAATATTTTAGAAGGAACTCTTGCTTATATTTCACCTGAACAAACAGGAAGAATGAACCGCACCATAGACTACAGAACTGATTTTTATTCTTTAGGTGTCACCTTTTATGAATTATTAACAAATCAACTACCTTTTGCAACTACAGATCCCTTGGAATTAGTTCATTGTCACATTGCTAAAAAACCCTTACATCCCTCAGAAATTAACTCTGATATTCCTCCTATCCTGTCAGAAATTGTCATGAAATTAATGGCAAAAACAGCGGAGGAACGTTATCAAAGTGCTTTAGGAATTAAGGCAGATTTGGAAGAATGTCTAAATCAATTATCTCGCAATAATTATATTGATAATTTCCAAATTGGCAATCAAGATATTTATAACAAATTTCAAATTCCGCAAAAACTCTATGGTAGAGAAACAGAGATTAATATTTTACTTGATGCTTTTAGCAGAATTAGTATTAATTCCAGTGAATTAATGTTAGTTGTCGGGTATTCAGGTATTGGTAAATCGGCTTTAGTTCAAGAGCTATATAAACCTATTACCCAAAAACGTGGATATTTTATTTCAGGTAAATTTGATCAATATCAACGTAATATTCCCTACAGTGCTATTGTCAACGCCTTTAAACAGTTAATCAAACAACTATTAACAAAACCCGCAACAGAATTACAACAGTGGCAACAAAAAATATTAACAACTTTAGGGGTAAATAGTGCAGTAATTATTGATGTTATTCCTGACTTAGAATTAATTATTGGAGAACAAAAACCATTATTAGAATTAGGAGCAATAGAAAATGCTAATCGCTTTAATTTAGTATTTCAAGATTTTATTAAAGTTTTCATTGATTCATCTCATCCACTGGTATTGTTTTTGGATGATTTACAATGGGCTGATGGTGCATCTTTAAGTCTAATGCAGGTTTTATTAAATACTAATTCTGCTGGATTATTATTAATTGGTGCTTATCGAGAAAATGAGGTTGATACTGCTCATCCATTGATGCTAACTTTAGATAGCATGAGAAAGAATGGCACGATTATTAATAGTATTTTTCTTTCACCTTTAGAATTAAATACAGTTGTACAAATTATTAGTGATACTTTTAAAAATCATCAACAGGATATTTTACCATTAGCTAATTTATTACATTTAAAAACAGGTGGTAATCCATTTTTTATTAATGAATTCATCAAGTCTCTCTATGATGAAGAATTAATTAAGTTTAATTTTATTAATCAAAAATGGCAATGGAACTTAGCACAGATTCAAGAGAGAGATTTCACTGACAATGTTGTGGAATTGATGATTAATAAAATTAAGACTTTACCAGAAAATAGTCAATATATTTTAAAGTTAGCTTCCTGTATAGGTAATCAATTTGATACGGAACAATTAGCGTTAATTGCTGATCAAAATTGGCAAGAAATAGCCTATGAATTATATCTGTGTGTTAACTCTGGGTTACTGGTAAATATTAGTAATAATAAAAGTTTAGAATTAGCTAATATTCACCGAGAAGCAGCCTATGAATTTGTAACTAACACTGAATACACAATTGCTGAATATAAATTCACCCATGATAGAATTCAACAGGCAGCTTATTTACTAATTCCAGATATAGAAAGAGCAAAGATTCATTATAAAATTGGTAAGATTTTCCTGAAAAATACTCCTAATTATCGGAATGAAGAAGTAATTTTTACAATTATCAATCAATTAAATTTTGGTGTAGATTTAATTGAAGAACAGTCAGAAAAAGATAAATTAGCCCAATTGAATTTGATAGCTGGTAAAAAGGCTAAAACCTCCGCTGCGTATCAACCAGCATTAAATTATTTAGAACTAGGTATAAATTTATTAGGTACAATATCTTGGCAAAGAAAATATGATTTAACTTTATCTTTATATGAGGAAGCTGCGGAAGTTGCTTATCTCAATGGTGATTTTGAAAAGATGACAGTTTATGTTGATAATGTACAGAGACACACAAAAACTGTATTAGAAAGAATTAAAGTTACTAATATAAAAATTTTGGCTCTAATTTCTCAAAGTAAATTAAATGAGTCTATTAATATTGGGTTAGATATGCTTGATGAATTGGGATTTAAGCTACCGAGAAATCCTCACAATTTTCATATAATTACAAACTTTTTAGCTACTAAAATATCTTTATTTGGTAAGGATTTTGACTATTTGGCTGATTTACCTGTAATTACAGATAAATATAAAATTGCAGCTTTACGGATTTTGTTAAATATCAGTTTTTCAGCTTATATTGTTGCACCTAACTTACTAGCAATTATTGTTTTTAAACAAATAGTTATTTCATCACGATATGGTTATAGTATGGACTCAACTAGAGTTTTTGCTACTTATGGTTTAATTTTATGTGGTGTTTTTAATCAAATTGAATTAGGGTATCAATTTGGACAATTGTCATTATATCTGATTGATAAATTTCACGCAAAAGAGTTTCTCTCGAAAACTTTATATACCGTTAATGTTTTTATTAATCATTGGAAACAACCTTTACGGGAAATTATTCCTTCCTTACTGGAAACCTATAAAGTTGGGTTAGAAACAGGTGATTTAGTATTTGCAGCTTATGGTGTTTTAGTGTATTGCTGTTATTCTTTTCTAGCCGGTTGTGAATTATCAGCGTTAAAATCTCAAATTGATGTTTATAGTGAAACAATTACGAGATTAAAACAAACTGAAGCACTCTATCAACTTAAATCTTTTCATCAAGCGATAATTAACTTGCTAGGTGAAAATGAAAATCCATGTAAATTAATGGGTAGTGTTTATAATGCAGATGTTATTTTACCAGAAATTATTAAGGCTAAAGATCATAGCTCAGTTTTTGACCTGTATTTTTATCAACAAATGCTCTGTTGTATTTTTGGAGAATATGAAGAGTCTTTAGAAAATTCTGAGTTAGCTAGAAAATATATTAATAGCATGACTTCTACTGGTTTAATTCCCCATTTTTATTTTTACGATTCTTTGGCACGGTGTCAATTATATACTGTAGTTGATGCTAAATTACAAAAAAAATATTTAGCACAAATTAAGGCTAATCAAAAGAAAATGCAGATGTGGGCGAAACATTCACCGATAAATTATTTACATAAATTTTATTTAATTGAGGCTGAGAAATATAGAATTTTTAATCAATATAATTTAGCTATAGAAAATTATTCCCTAGCTATTAATTATTCTCAAGAACATGAATATATTCATGAATGCGCTATTGCCCATGAGTTAGCAGGTAAATTTTTCCGGGAAAAAGGACAGGATTTGATCGCTAAAACCTATATCCAGAGAGCATATTACTACTATAAACTCTGGGGTGCTAAGGCTAAATTGAAGGATTTGGAAAATAAATTTCCGCAATTTTTGATTGATTATGATAAGGGTGAAAAAAATCTCCAAACATCTCCTATTGCTAATACTATTTCTGTGACATCTAGTAGCCATAATTCTAATTTAGATTTAGCAACATTTATGAAAGCATCTCAAGCTATTTCTGGGGAAATTATGCTTGATAAATTGCTGGCTACTTTAATGAAAATTGTAATTGAAAATGCAGGTGCAGAAAAGGGTTATTTAATTTTAGAACAACAGAATAAATTATTTATTGTTGCTAAGGGTACTGTTGATTCAGAGCAAGTTAAACTTTTACAATCTCTAGATGTTGATATCTGCGGTAAAGTTCCAACTGCAATTATTAATTATGTGGTACGTACTCAAGAAACTGTAGTTTTAAATCATGCCAGTTTGGAAGGTGGTTTTACTCAAGATTCCTATATCCAAAATAATCAAACTAAGTCAATTTTATGTTTACCTTTAATTAATCAAGGAAATTTAATTGCTATTGTTTATCTAGAAAATAATTTGATTGTTGGTGCTTTTAATTCTCATCGGGTAGAAGTTATTAAGCTGGTTACTTCCTCTGCTGCTATTTCCCTGGAAAATGCTAAGTTATATCAAGAAATGAGGGAAAATGAAAGTCGTTTAGCTCAACTGAATCAAGATTTAAAAAAATCTCTACAATCTAAATTAGAAATCACCAGTGCTGCTAGTCGTTTTGTACCTAATCAGTTTTTATCTTTCCTGGGTTATAAAAGTTTGTCTGAGGTAAAATTAGGTGATTCTGTACAGTTGGAAATGTCGGTTTTATTTTCTGATATTCGCAATTTTACAACTTTAAGTGAAAAAATGACTCCCCAGGATAATTTTCTGTTTATTAATTCCTATTTGAGTCGTATGGAACCAATAATTACGGAAAATCAAGGGTTTATTGATAAGTATATTGGTGATGCAATTATGGCGTTATTTAGTGGGGAAGCTGATAATGCTGTAAAAGCAGGAATTTCTATGTTAAAAGCTCTGGATTTATATAATCAAGATGTTTTACAGTACGGTTTTGAAGCTATAAATATTGGGATTGGTATTCATACTGGTTCTTTGATGTTGGGTACTGTGGGTGGACAAAATCGCATGGATGGTACTGTAATTAGTGATGCGGTAAATTTAGCTTCTCGCATTGAAGGTTTAACTAAAATTTATCATGTTTATTTGTTAATTACTGAAAAAACTTATCAAAAGTTGGTGAATATTCATGATTATAATATTCGGATTTTGGATAAAGTCCAAGTTAAGGGTAAATCTGAGTTGGTTACTGTTTATGAAGTGTTTGATGCTGATTTACCGGAGGTTAAACAGGGTAAGTTAAATAGTCAATCTTTGTTTGAGGAAGCTGTATTTTTATATCATCAAGGTAATTTTAATCAAGCATTAAACTTGTTTTCCCAATGTTTAGAAATTTGCCCTTTAGATGAGGTTGCTAAAATTTATTATCAACTTTGTCAGGAAAAACAAACTAGAGTCAAGATTGATGTTTTATCTCGCTGTTTAGAATTAGCTAAGTTAAAAGGTGATTTTGGTAAAACTTTTTATGATGTTCTATTTACAGATTACCCTCAGATTCAGGCACTTTTTGCTGATAGTGATATGATGCAGCAACAAGATAAGTTATGTCACAGTTTAGAAATTATTGTGGAAAATTTGAATAATCCCAGGAATTTTACTTCTTTTTTAAAGGGGTTGGGTGCAATTCATGTTAAATATGGTGTTTTACCTGAACATTATCCTATTATTGGCAATACGATTATTAAGGCTTTTAAGGTTCATTTGGGTACAGATTGGAATGCCGATTTTGAAGTTGCTTGGTTAGATGCTTATGCTGCAATTCAGTCTTTGATGCTTGCGGGTGCAGAGTGAAGGTTTAACTATAAAAACTCTTTATTTATAAACATCCCCCCGCGCACCAATAGCCGTAATCACATATAATTGATTAACGGTATCCTCAACAAACAAAATCCTATATTTACCCACTCTTAAACGACTTTCTTCTCTACCTTTCAATGGTTTAATATCAAGATTTTCTGTTCCTATAATTAACCCATCTAAAGCACGAATAATTCTTAATTGATCTTCAACTCTTAATCGTTCAAGATATTTTTGGGCAGGTTTTAGAAGAATATAATCAAGCAAAATTATCTCCTAATAATTGACGCTTTAACTCCTGTGATGAAACTCCCTTATCTTTACCTGTAAGATAATCTTGTAATGCAGATGCACTCACATCTAATAATTCATCATCTATATCTTCATCATTGTCATTAATTTGGTAATCAGCAACAGTCATTTTTTGAATAAACTGTAATAGATAAGTTAATTTTTCATCAGGAATGAGACTGATTTGTTTTAATATTTCTTGGCGAAGGGTGTGAGAATTAGTCATAAGTACAAATCCTATTTCTAGTAAATTATATCATATTCTATCACGTTATCTTGGTCTTGAAAAAATATATGTTAGTAGGTTAGATTTAGGAACGAAACCCAACATATATTTTCTTTCAAAATTACAATATAACCTTCATATAATTTCATCCTATTAAACCACAAAGTCAAACAAATAATGCGCCATTTCCAACTTAGAACAATGAGGAATTTCTCTTTCATTTCCTGCTTTATCTATCAACACTGCTTGATTATTTTCACTCCCAAAACCACTCCCAACTTTATCAATAGGATTCGCTACAATTGCATCTAATTTCTTTCTTTGTAATTTCTCTTTTGCAGGTGTGATAATATCCCCGGTTTGTGCTGCAAAACCGATTAATAATTGTTGGGGTTGTTTAATTTTTCCTAGTTCAGCTACTATATCTGTTACTGGTGCAAGGGGTAAACTTTCAGGAAGCGATCGCTTGGGTAATTTCTCTGAACTATAATCTCTCGGTTTTACATCCGCAACCGCAGCAGACATAATAATAACATCTGCATTTGCTAACTGTTCTAACATTACTTGCTGCATTTCTGCTGCACTAACTACAGAAATTGCTGTTACTCCTTGCGGTACTTGCCAACTCGCTGGACAATGTACTAATGTAACCTCTGCACCTCTGTGTAATGCTGCTTGTGCTAGTGCTAATCCCATTTTACCCGTTGAAGGATTGCCGATAAACCGCACCGGATCTAAATATTCTCTCGTTCCCCCAGCACTGATTAAAACCCGCTTTCCCGTTAAATCTCTTTTCCCTTGGGTGTGTAATAAAGATTGAATATAAACAAATATTTCTTCTGGTTCGGCCATTCTTCCTGCACCGACGCGATCGCACGCTAACAAACCAGAAACCGTTTGCATACCATAAAATCTGTTATCTGTCAATAGCTGCTGCCAATTTCTTTGTACTGCTACCTGTTCCCACATATCCGTATTCATAGCAGGTGCTAATAACACAGGACAGGTAGAAGCAAGGACAGTATTTGTTAATAAATTATCAGCCATACCATAAGCTAACTTAGCTAAAGTATTAGCGGTTAGAGGCGCGATAACTATTAAATCAGCCCATTCACCTAATTCTATATGTAGAGGTCGAGAATAGATAGGTTGCCAAAAATCTTTATCTGTGTAAGCCTGATGACGAGACAACGTAGAAAAAGTTAAAGGATTAACAAAATTTTGGGCGGAATCTGTAAGAATAACTCGCACCTCTACCCCAGATTTAAACAAGGTAGAAACCAATTCACAGACTTTATAAGCTGCAATACCACCGCCTACAGCAATGATAACTTTTTTAAATTGGGAATTTACAGATGATGGCATTTTTAAACTGAGTGTCCATTGAATTAACTATCAGCGATTAGCCTATGACTGACGGCTGATAGCTGATAGCTAATAGCTTAATTAACCTTCATCGTAGGGTTCTAAATCTAAAAGGTAGACATAAGGCTCAACCAATTCTGGCCGCTGAAAAGCGATTGCTCGCAGTAAATGCCAATCATTTAAACCCTCAAAAGCATTGCTATAATTATCCAATTCCAGACGGTTGGCCAAATCTTCAACATCGGTTGCTGTCATAGCAGCAATATCTTTTTTGGAAATGCTTAGAGTTGTCATCATGCTTGCCCCTCCCTTTTGCAGCATCGCATTCAGCCTGGGGTGGAGTTGCGCTAAATTATTCCACCAAATATATATTACTCATTAATTGACCCAAAAACTGTAAATTTTTTGCTGATTTTTGGACTATTTTGTAAAAAATTCATAACCTAACTTTTGTTTATTGTCTTAATAGCAAAAGTTCGCAATATCTCTAACATTTGTAAATTGATTTCATGTCCTGCGTCGAATTCATGATATTCTACATCTACCCCTAAACCCTTAGCGATATCTCTAGCTTTAATCGCCGCAGACAATGGTACGACTTGATCCTGTCGCCCGTGCATGATTAATGTTGGTGGAAAATTACCTTTTTTCAAGTTAGCAACCTGGGGATGTGGATAGCCGCTCATCACTACTAAACCCGCCAAAGGTAGAGTTAAACCCACATCTAAAGTCATCGCCCCACCTTGAGAAAAACCACTCAAAATAGTTTGAGATAAAGGAATTCCGGTATTACTTTCTATAGATTGCAGCCAATCTATCAACATTTCCCGACTTTCTGGCAATCCTTGATAATTTTCATCTTCCAGATCATACCAAGCTCTACCAACGGAAGAATAGGGATGACGAAAAGGTGCATTAGGAAACAAAAATTCACAATCAGGTAAACGGAAATAAGAGGATAAAGATTCCACATCCTCAGCATTTGCACCCCAACCATGTAAAGTCACAACCACTGCTGAGGGGGGTTTTTCGGTTTTTGGGGCAATTCTAATAAAGTCTAAAGTCATGATCAATTATTTTGGTAATGGGTAATTGGTAATTGGTAAATATTCTACTTTGACCTGTCAACTGTCAACTGTCACCTGTCACCTGTCAACTGTCAACTGTCAACTGTCAACTGTCACCTGTCACCTGTCACCTAATTACCAATTCCTCCACCCTCCCTTGGGTGCGGTTTCCGCTTCACCTTTAAATCCGTGATTTTGCATAAGTTTATGGTATTCTGTACTACTTGCCCATCGGTCAATTTCCCTGGCTCGTAATACTGGTACTGGGTGGCTTAACTGTGCTGTGCGGGCTTCTTTCACCATTACACCCAATTCCGTTTTACTGATGTCATCATAAGCACGGGCTTGGGCAACAAAGGCATCAAGATTTAACTGAGGTGCTAAAGTGGGAGAACCACCGGCTAACTTCATTAATACAGACATAACAACTCTGGGGTTTTGGGTAGCTAATAAAGCCGCGCGATCGCAAGTAAACTCTGCACAACGCACCCATTCCAATAACTGAGCTTGTAAATTTTGTGCCAAAAAGCCACCGACATTAGGTACAAATGCTGCCGCCAAAATCAATAAATTTACTGGGGTTAAATATACACTATGATCACATTTCAAATGTCCCAACTCATGGGCGATCACTGCTTGAATTTCTTCCGGGGTGAGGATATCAATTAGAGAAGTGTGCAACACCACAAAAGGTTGCTTACCCCGCATCGCAAAAGTATAAGCATTAGGAGCGGGATGTTGACGAACGTATAATTGCGGTGGTTCAATGTCCAATATTTTACAAGCATCTAATAACAACTTGTATAAATCAGGTAGTTGTTTTTCACCAACCAACACACTAGAAGCAATATTTTCTACATAAAAAATCTGTTCGGCCATTGGACCGAGTAAGTTTCTCACCATCATATCAATACCTGGAATTTGCTTGAGAGTATTAGTCGCTTCCAAGTCCAGAGGATGACGGAAAGAGTCAGCTTTTAAGCCAATGAGAGAAGTTTTCACTAAAGACATAATGATGGTAATGAAATCAAAATGAATAAAAAATTGAATTCCCATAGATAGTATAGCCTTTAGACATAGATCCCCGACCTATTAGAGAAATATGGTCTCTATGTCTTAGTGTAAATAAATGCTCAAAACCGACAAAAATCAGCCTTAATTTTCACACAATTTGAATGTAAAACCTGATTATCTGCAATATTCACTTCCTCTAGAGTTTTTAATTTTTGTAGGGTTTGAATATTATTAATGGGATTAAAACGTAAGTTTAAAGTTTTCAAGTTAGTTAGACTAACCAAAGAACTAACATCTTTAATCTTGTTACCTTCTAATTTCAACCAAGTAAGTTTAGTTAAAGTTTCTAAAGGACTAATATCCATAATTTGATGATCTTTCAAACTTAACCTATTTAAGTTAGTCAGTTTTCCTAAAGGAGTGATATCTGTGAATAAATTTTTATCTAGAGAAAGTTCAGTTAAATTATGCAACTGTCCTAAAGGTCTAATATCTGTAATTTTGTTATTATTCAGAATTAACCTTTTTAAATTAGTCAATGCTGTTAAAGGTTGTACATCTATAATTTGATTATCCGTTAAATTCAGATATTCAATATGTTTTAAACCAACTACAGATTTAATATCTACTTGATTACCTTGGAGATTCAAAAAATCTATCTTTTTGAGTTCTGCTAAAGGACTAACATCTTTTACTTGATTAAATTCTAGATTCAGAGAATTGATACTTGTGAGATTTTTTAAGTCCCCAATATCCTGAATATAATTATCTTCGAGATTCAAATAAGTGAGTTTTGTTAGTTTTGCCAAAGGACTAATATCCTGAATTTGGTTAAAATTTAAACTCAGAAAATCCAAATTATTCAAATTTGCTAAAGGACTAATATCGGTGATCTGATTGAAATTCAAAATCAAACGATTTAAGTTTTTTAAATTTGCCAATGGACGCAGATTACTAATTTGATTATTCTGAAGATAAAGCTGTTGTAAATTGGTGACTTTGGCTAGATAACTAAGATTCTTAATTTTGTTATCTCCTAGATAAACTACCGTGAGATTAGTTAATTTTGCCAAAACACTAATATCAGTAATTTCATTACCATCTAATTGCAAGCGAGATAGTTTACTCAGGTTTGCTAAAGGACGAATATCTACAATTGAATTCTTCTCTAAATCCAAACCTGTTAAATTTTGTAGTCCTGATAAGTGACTAATATCTTGAATAGAATTTCTGTCAAGATTCAACCAAGTTAATTTTTTTAAATTACTCAAATAACTAACATTAATAATTTTATTGCCACCAAGAGAAAGAGATTCTAAATTTGTCAGTTTTTGTAGTGGAGCAATATCAGTAATTTGATTATTTCCTAAAGAAAGATTTTTTAAATTAGTAAGATTTTGTAGTGGAGTAATATCAACAATTTGATTATTATGGAGGCTAATAAACTCTAATTTTGTCAGTGATGATAGTGGTCTTAAATCGCTTAATCCAGAATTATCTAAAGATAGCCTAGTCAGATTTAATAATTTTTGTTGAGCAAGTTGACAATCATTTGTTTTTGCTTGTTTCAATAACACTTCTACAGTAATTCTCGTATCAGCCAATAAATTAGCTTGTTGTTCACAAAATTCTTGAAAAGAAGTGTTTTGACTTGGTTCTTTAGCTGTAGCTACTCCCCAACCCCCAAACAGAAACATAGTGATTATTAAAGCAACAGTCTTAGTTAATTTCATGGTTGTTAAACTCAATAATAGTACAATATGTATAATTCTCAATTGTGAATTTTCGGTCAACTGTGTTATTATTGTATCATAGCATATCCCAGAATATAGCTAATATTCAATCTCTTGATCTTCTGAGGTAGAAAAATGGGTGTAAATTCCACAGGATTAAGTTTTTTTAAAATCTTCATTTTGCTGACATTTGCTTTATTATTACCTAGTTTAAATATCTCACCAGTCTTAGCAGAAGAACTTAATCACCCCAGCAAAAAATCTCAAGCAGATCGTTTAGTCAGAGCAGGTTTCTATTATCATGTTGTAGCGAAACAATTTCCCAAAGCATTAGATAATTTTTCTCAAGCATTATTAATTTATCAACAGCTAGGAGACAAAGCAGGTATAGGGAAAACATTACACGAAATTGGCTATATATATGGTACTCAAAGACAATATGATCAAGCCTTAAAATACTATCAACAAGCATTTAAAACGCAACTAGAAGCGGGTGATGGAGATGGGGCAAAACTAACTATCAGACTGATAGGAGAAATTTATGATCATCAAGCTAAAGAGTTAGTCAAAAACAATCAATATCGAAAAGCATTAGATAAATTTCAGCAAAGCTTAGAAATTTTTCAACAATTAAACTTAATAAATTATAAATGGGATATTCTCAACTCCATAGCTTATACTCACACTAAATTAGGAGAATATGAATTAGCCTTAAAATACTATCAACAAGCATTACCACTTAAAAGTGAAATAGTGTTAGGACATTGGGCGGGAATTGAATTTAAAATTGGTAGAATTTATGAAGTTTTAGGACAAAATAAATTAGCCTTAGATTACTATAATCAAGCCTTAGAAATTGCTAAAATTCCATCGGAACTGGTTTTTGATGACCGGAAAATGATTGGTAACATTCCGGGTGAAGTATCTGCTCTCAATGCCATTGGTAATATTCATTATCAACAAGAAGAATATGACTTATCTTTAAAATACTATAATCAAGCTTTAGAAGTAAATAAGACCGTTGATAATAAAAAATCTAAAAAATTCTTAGAAGCACTCACTTTTCATAATATTGGACTTGTTCACCTCAAGCAAAAGAATTATAATTTAGCCTTAAATTTCCTACAACAAGCATTAGAAATTAATACCCCATTAGGTGATAAACAATCCCAATCTGTGATACTCGCTAATCTTGGTAATGTTTATTTTGAACAAGGTAAATATGACAATGCCTGGAATTTTTATCAACAAGCTTTGATCATTGCTCAAGAAATTGGCTATAAAGCAGGTGAAGCTAAGTTGCTGAGTAATATTGGTTATTTATTAGAAAAACAAAACCAACCAGAATTAGCGATTGTGCTTTTTAAACAATCAGTAAATGTGAGAGAATCGCTGAGAAATAACATTAAAGGATTGCCCCAAGAACAACAGCGATCTTACACAGACACCTTTGCAAAAGATTATCGTTACTTGGCTGATTTATTATTAAGAGAAAATCGCATTTTAGAAGCACAAAGAGTATTAGATTTACTTAAAGTTCAAGAATTAGAAGACTATTTAAGTAATATCAGAGGTAGTAAAAATACTGTGGAAGGGATTACAGAACGTCCCCAAGAACAGCAAATTAGAAAAGGCATTTCCGCACAAATAGATAAAGCAATCTCTCAGGGTAAAGAACTAGCTTTATTAGAAAATGTAGCAGTAAATAAGAGAACAGAGAAACAAAAACAGCGAATTATTGAATTAAGAAAAAGTGAACAGCAAATTACTAAAGAGTTTGCAACTTTTTTAGAAAGTCCCCAGGTGAGAGAATGGATAGCAGAACTACAAAAAACCACCCAAGGACAAGCAATTGATTTTAATGCTTACGCTACCACTTTACAAGATAACCTCAAAAAAATTAACCAAGATGCCGTAATTATCTATCCTTTTGTGTTAGAAGATCGTTTAGAATTGGTATTAATTTCTGCTTATGCTCCCCCTATTCGTCGGACTGTAAATGTCAAAAGGGAAGAGCTAAATAAAACTATTGCTGAGTTTCGTTCTCAGCTAGGTACACCGATTCATAGTCCTAAAAATAAAGGACAAAAACTCTATAATTGGTTAATTAAACCTTTAGAAAATGATTTAAAACAAGCAAAAGCTAAAACTATTATTTATGCACCTGATGGTCAATTACGTTATATTCCTTTAGCTGCTCTCTACGATGGGGAAAAATGGTTAATTGAACGTTTCCGCATTAATAACATTACTGCGGTGAGTTTAACGGACTTAAATACTAAACCCCAAGGAGAATTAAATATCTTAGCTGCTGCTTTTAGTGAAGGTGAATATAAATTTAAAGTAGGAGAAAATAATGTATATTACAGAGGTTTACCCTATGCAGGAAAGGAAGTGGAAACCCTAGAGAAAATGTTTCCTAATACTAAAAAACTGCTAAATAAACAATTTAATCAAGATATTGTTTTTGAGATGAATGATTATTCTGTGGTGCATTTAGCGACTCATGCTTTATTTACCCCTGGACAACCGGAAGAGTCATTTATTGTTTTGGGTAATGGCGATCGCATTACATTAAGAGATATCAAAAATTGGCGTTTACCGAATGTTGATTTAGTGGTACTTTCCGCTTGTGCAACAGGGTTAGGTGATGTTTTAGGAGATGGTAGAGAAATTCTTGGTTTTGGTTATCAAATCCAACAAACAGGAGCAAGAGCGGCTATAGCTTCTTTATGGTCAGTAGATGATGGTGGTACACAAACTTTAATGGATGCTTTTTATGGATTTTTACAACCGGGAAATATTACAAAAGCTGAGGCACTGCGTCAAGCACAAATAGCAATGATTAATAGCAATGTTAACAATAATTTGAGTCATCCTTTTTATTGGTCAAGTTTTATTTTAGTAGGGAATGGGTTGTAGGTGATAGGTGATATATTGCCTGGAAAAATTATTTTCGTAACTCTAATTCTTGGGCAGGGGTAATTGATGAATTACCCCTAAATTTATTGTTTTTACCTAATTCCTATTGATGTAATTCCGCATCGGTTTATGCTTCATTAACACGCAGAATTTTTGCCCCTAGTTGCTGTAACTTCATATCTAAACGATCATAACCACGATCTAAATGATTTAACCCTTGGATACTGGTTTGTCCCTCCGCCGCCAGTCCAGCTATAACTAAGGCCGCAGATGCACGTAAGTCTGTACCAATTACAGGTGCGCCAGATAACATAGATACACCACGTACAAAAGCTGTATTTCCCTTAACGCGAATATCTGCCCCCAAGCGGTTTAACTCAGAAGCATGACGCAGACGATTTTCAAACACAGATTCATTAATAATACTGTCACCTTCCGCCAAGGTTAACAAAGACATAAATGGCGCTTGCATATCTGTGGGAAAACCAGGATGAGGTAAGGTATCAATATCTGTAGCTTTGAGTCTTTCCGCTGGTAAAACTCGTAAACAGTCTTTCCCCTCCTCCAGTACAGTTACACCAATTTCTTGTAACTTGGCAATCACGGGAATTAGATGTTCCGGTGCTACTGGGGACATATATATTTCTGAGCGTGTAATTGCACCAGCTAGTAAAAACGTGCCTATTTCAATGCGATCAGGAATAATTGTGTAGTCGGTAGAATGTAACTTTTCAACACCAACAATGGTAATGGTACTTGTTCCTGCACCTTGAATTTTTGCCCCCATCGAATTGCAGAAGTTGGCTAAATCTACTACTTCCGGTTCTCTGGCTGCGTTTTCAATGATAGTTTCCCCATCAGCTAGGGTAGCTGCCATCATTAGGGTTTCCGTTGCCCCAACACTAGGAGTATCTAAGTAAATTTTCGCTCCTTTTAGTCTGTTATTGTTACCAGGAACATGAGCATTACAAATACCATGCTCTATTTGCACTTCCGCCCCCATTGCTTGGAGTCCACGCACGTGCAAATCAACTGGCCTTGCACCAATGGCACAACCCCCCGGTAATGGCATTTGTGCTACTCCCAATCTGGCTAAAATTGGACCAATGGCAAAAAAGCTGGCTCGTAGTTGGGTGACAAGCTCATAAGGTGCTTTAGATGTGCTGATTTCTCTGGCGTTAACATCTATGGTGTCGCCCTCTCTGCTGATTGACAAACCTAAAGCCGATAAAACTTGTCCCATTCTTTCTACATCCGCTAATAAAGGAACGTTACGAATGCGACAATCTCCAGAGCAAAGTAAAGTACCAGCCATGATGACTAGGGCTGAATTTTTTGCTCCGCTAATTTTGACGTGACCTTGCAAAGTATGTCCACCCCAAATTTGCAAGACTGAGGAGTCTGGTTTTGGTGACAAATTGGCCTCTGGTAAGCCGCTAGAAGAATTAATAAGCCTACCTCCAAAAAATAAGTAATAATAAAGGTTTTAAGTTGATTGTGATTCTACTTTAAGGAGTAGATTGCCGATTAACTTCAACTTCCATCAAGGGATAAAGTTTAGTTATTTGTAGTGTTATGATCACTACAGGGTTGAACGGCTAACCTGTAATTCCTTGATCTCAGACTTCAAGGAGTTTCTGTTAATATTAAATAACCTATCATTAAGATGATTGGTCATTAGCCATTAGTCAGTTTTAACTTATTGTCTGTTTCCTGTTGTTTATTTACCATGATGTTGACAATCTTCATTATTTAAGCAATAATACAGAATTGGTGATATAAAACCAATGCCAGCGGAACTGGCGGAATTGGCAGACGCGCTAGATTCAGGTTCTAGAGCCGCAAGGTGTCCGGGTTCAAGTCCCGGGTTCCGCATCCCAACTAATTCACTAACTCTATCTGTTGCTATCAGCAATCAGTTTATAGTTTATAATTAACCAGAAATTGTGCTAACAAGTTTACAAAATAATTTAGTCAAGCAAATACGCAAGCTGCACTCTACTAAAGAAAGACATAAACAAAACTTGTTTTTATTAGAGGGAACACACTTATTAGAAGAGGCTTGTACTGTAAATTATCCATTAGAAACTGTTTGTTGCACTCCTAAATGGCAATTTACACATCCCCAATTATGGGATCTGATTTTTAACCGTTGCGATCGCGTTGAGTTAGTTAGTGAGGAAGTTTTAACAGCAATAGCTACTACTGTACAACCTGATGGTGTGGTGGCAACAGCTAAACGGATCATAGAAACTCAAGTTCCCTTGACCGGTTTACTTTTAGCAGTGGAAACTTTACAAGATCCTGGTAATTTGGGAACTATCATCAGAACTGCGGCGGCCGCTGGTGCGTCTGGTTTATGGTTAAGTGATGATAGTGTGGATTTAGATCACCCTAAAGTTTTACGCGCTTCCGCTGGTCAATGGTTTCGTTTAAATAAAGCTGTAAGTAATGATCTCCAAGACACTGTTCAACAATGTCAAAAACAAGGAATACAGGTAATTGCTACTTTACCTACAGCTAATTTAACTTATTGGCAGGTAGACTGGCGCAAACCTAGCTTAATTTTACTGGGAAATGAAGGCGCTGGTTTGTCTGATAATCTGGCAAAAATCGCTGATACTCAAGTCAAAATTCCCCTGAGTCCAGGAGTTGAGTCTTTGAATGTGGCGATCGCCGCTGCTTTAATGTTATACGAAGCTCAAAGACAAATGACTTATAGTAATTAGCGATCAACGACCGTGTTTTTTATGAATTTCTTCCAAATACTGATCAATATCCGCAACTGCATCTTCTAAAGCAGCTAGATCAATATTATCAGTATTTCCACTACGATGCTGATCTGAAGTTTGACAATCAAGAACTTCCATAATAATTGTTTCTTCAGTTGCATTTACCTGTAAAATGTCTTCTAGCTCAGTTAAAGACTTTTGAAACTCTAGATCAGCAGCGCAGTGCTGACGGTGGTAAATGTCTTTCATATTCTGATTCTGATAGTTTTTTCTAGATGAATGAATAGTGCTTTCCATTTCCTGAACCTACCACAGTAAACACTTTACTTTGATTATCCCGGATATCTGTTCACCACTACTTAACTTAGTATCAATTTTACACATTAACTTTCAGAAATGGCAAATTCAGTAATATTGCCAGGAAATGAGGAATAGGAAATAATAGTCAATAATAGTAAATTTACTAATGGTTAATAACTGGATACTTGAGGTAATGCAGATAAATAAATTAACAATGAAATTAATAATGAAACATCTGATTAAAACTGGTGTAGTTCTCATGATCATAACCGTAATCGGATGTGAAAATTTACGCGCTGAGAATAGTTTTTTTGTAGAGAGAGTGAGTGATGGTGACACCTTAACTGTCAGCGATAAAAATAAACAGAAATTTACAGTCAGGTTTGCTTGCATTGATGCACCAGAAATACCCCATACAAATAAAGAAAAAAATAGTAGAAAAGCAAAGGACAAAAATCAATTTAGTTGGGGTTTAAAAGCCAAAGAAAGATTACAAGAATTGATTCAACAAGGCAAAAATCAAGTTTACCTAGACGTAATGGAAAAAGATCGCTACGGTAGAAAACTAGCGGAAGTAAGATTAAAAAACGGGACATTTATTCAACAGGTATTATTACAAGAAGGTTTAGTTAAAATTTATCGTTCCTACCTGAATAAATGTCCTAGTAAAAAGATTATGCAGCAAGCAGAAACACAAGCAAAAAATCAAAACATTGGTATTTGGAATGATCAAAAATTTATAGATCCTTGGGAATATCGAAAACTGAGTAAGTAAAATTCTGATTTATAGGATAATCAAAGTAACAAAGCAGATAAAACATTCCCAATTCTAAATTCTAAATTCTAAATTCTAAATTCTAAATTCTAAATTCTAAAAATGCCATTTGCACCTTTATTTCCCACAATTTACCGAATTTTAAAACCAACTTTTCCCCAATGTCTATGGAATGGGGATAATAAAAGTAAAAAAATTGCCTTGACTTTTGATGATGGACCACACCCTCAATACACACCCCAAGTATTGAAAGTTTTAGAAAAATATAATATTACCGCTAGTTTTTTCTGGTTAGGTATTTGTGTCAACCGTGTACCACACATTGCAAAAGCTGTTCAAGAAAAAGGACATTGGATCGGTTTACATGGTTATGATCATCGTTCTTTTCCTCTTCTGTCTGAAATTCAACTTAAACAGAGTTTAGAAAAAACCCAAATTGAAATTTATAACGCTTGTAATTTATCACCAGAACAAGTCCGCGATGTTCGTCCCCCCAATGGTTTTTTTACACCTCAAACTTTACAGTTATTTCAAACGTGGAATTATCGTCCTGTGATGTGGAGTGTTGTTCCAGAAGACTGGGTTTGTCCTGGGGTTAATGTGGTTGTTAACCGAGTTATTAAACAAGTAAAAAATGGCTCTATTATTGTTTTACATGATGGAGTTTGTGGGGGAAAAGATGTAGCAGAAACTATTAAAATTCTTATTCCTCAATTATTAGCACAAGGCTATGAGTTTGTGACAATTAATAGTTTCTGGGAATCAGGTTTTTTTAAGTAAGATTATTTCAATATTTTATTACCGAAAAATCAGCCCGTAATTGATTCACAACTTGATCTAAACCCACAGAATGGGCAGCTTTAAATAAGAGGCGATCGCCAGATTTAACATAAGTCCTTAATCTAGTAACTAAATCATTATGAGTAGTAAAACATTCACAATTAACACCTTTAGCACTATTAGCAATCATTTCTGCATCTTCACCATCAACTAACACCAATAAACCATCTAAATTCAATCTTTTGACAGTTTCTCCTACTTGTTGATGTAAATTTAAAGAGTGAGAACCTAACTCTTTCATCGCCCCCAATACTGCTATTTTGCGCTTTCCGGGAGTATCTGCTAATAATTGTAAAGCGGCTAACATTGCTTCCGGTGCAGCGTTATAAGTTTCATCTAAAATCACAATATCATCAGGTAAATTAAACCTTTGGGATCTACCACCAGGCATATTTACCACTACACCATTTGCTAATTTTTCCCAATCAATTCCTAATACTTTCGCTACTGCTAAAGCGGCTAAATAATTACTAGCATTATGACGACCAGGTAAAGGTAAAGGTAAACTCATTCCCCCTACTTCTATAGTTTCATTGTTAATTAAATTTCCTTGAATATCTCCACCAGAAAATCCATAACTAATGACTTTACCTGACCAAACTTTTCTAGCTGTTTCCATGAGTAATGGATTATCATAATTAAGAATTGCTATACTATCACTAGGCATTTCTGTTAATAACTCACATTTAGCTTCAGCTATTGCTTGTTCTGAACCCAGTAACTCTATATGTGCTGTTCCTACATTGGTAATAACACCAATATTTGGTTGAGCAATTTCTGTTAATTCTGCTATTTGTCCTCTCCCCCGCATTGCCATTTCAATAACTGCAAAATTAGCAGTTTCATCTAATTCTAATAAGGTTTTGGGAACACCTATTTCATTGTTAAAATTACCATAGGTTTTATGCACTTTTCCCTGAGTTGCTAATACTGCGGTAATTAATTCTTTAGTAGTGGTTTTTCCTACTGAACCAGTCACACCAATAACAGGAATATGAAAAGAGTTACGCCACCATTGGGCAATTTGTTGATATGCTTTTAATGTATTAGGTACTTGTAATAGGGGATATGCAGGATTATTACTAGAATTGCTGTAATTATAATCAACTATAGCTGCAATTGCACCTTTGGCGATCGCCGTCGGTATAAACTCATGTCCATCAAACCTTTCACCACGTAAAGCTAGAAATACTTCACCAGGTTTTAATATTCTTGTGTCTGTTTGTAAACCACTACTTATTTGAGATAAAGCAGATGTAGATAAGTTAACAGGAACTGCTGAGAGAATTTCCAGTATTTGGGATAAGGAGGCCAAACTAGGCATATTGATCATCAATAAAAGTTAATGACAAAATCCTACAATTATCATGGCCACAAATAAAGTAGATTCTCAATTTATTTAATTCCTATTTTCGTCTCAACTGCGGTACAGTTACCGAGATATTTAGTAAATTTAATTACATCTAGGTAAATCTGTAGCGCTGCAAGACGTTTAGTTTAACTGTGGTCTGGTGGAGTGAACACAGGTATAAAAATTTATGAACTTGAGAGTTACACCCTAAGAGTGTAAATTTAATTGTCTCCTATTTTTTCTATGGTTTCAATTACTGCTAAACCTATACTAGAAGCTGCAATTAAAGCTATAGCTGAGATTAAATAAGCATTAGTCAGCATTCTGAGAGCTTCGTCAAATACAATGTAGGTGGTCATTTGTTCACCTTTTCAACCTTTAGCGGCTACTAGTGATTTTTATTCTATACACCTTGATAGGTCAATCTTTATGATTAGTTCCTAGCATTAGTATCTTAACAAAACTTTAGATATTTCAAAACCCCATGACAAACTTTTCTCAATAAATATCAAAAGATTACAGGTAAAGGGTTTGAGACGTTTTCAGGAAAAAAAGTGCAAGTTTCCACTAGGATAAACCCAAAAACCCGTTTCCTATTCCCTATTCCCTACCTTAACGGAAAGACTTTCTCAGCAACCGATAAGCTGTTGTGCATTTAATTTGTATAATTATGGCGGGCAAGATGCCCACCCCACAAGACTTAACTATTTTAGGATTATAAACTTTAGGTGCGTAACA
>RDXV01000309.1 GCA_004292695.1 Nostocales cyanobacterium
TTCATGATGTAGAACGCACCAATGAGAAGTTTATACCTAACCCTCTGGATAATGGAGAGACAAAATTATACAGAACAGGGGATTTAGTCAGATATTTAGAAGATGGAAATATTGAATACATTGGACGGATAGATAATCAAGTAAAAATACGCGGGTTTAGAATTGAGTTAGGGGAAATTGAGGCACTACTAAACACTTATCCACAGGTAGAACAAGCCGTAGTTATTGCCAGAGAAGATATTCCTGGAGATAAACGCCTGGTAGCATATTTAGCAACAAAAGTTACCTCAATCACCTCAAGAGAACTACGGGAATTTATCAAAGATAATTTACCAGAGTATATGATTCCCAGTGCCTTTGTGTGCTTGGATTCTTTACCATTGACACCTAGCGGAAAAGTAAATCGTCGTGCCTTACCCGCACCAGATTATAGCGAAATTAAATCAGAATATGTTGCACCATGTACACCAACAGAAGAAATACTCACAGGAATATGGACACAAGTATTAAAAGTTGAACGGGTGGGAATTAATGATAACTTCTTTGAAATTGGTGGACATTCATTATTAGCAACCCAATTAGTTTCTAGAATTCGTCAAAGTTTCCAAGTGGAAATACCATTACAAAGAATATTTGCAAATGGCACAGTTGCGGAATTAGCATCATTAATTGAACAGTTACAAAAACAGCAGTTAGAAATATTTGCACAGCCAATTTTACCCAGGGTAGAAAATGCAGAATTACCCCTATCTTTTGCACAGCAACGGTTATGGTTTATCAATCAATTTGAACCAAATAGTGCATCCTATAATATACCTTTAGCACTGCATTTAGAAGGTAATCTCAATCAATCAGCATTAGAAAAATCTCTGTTGGAAATCATCAATCGTCACGAATCATTAAGAACAAATTTTGTGAATATTGATGGTCAAGCGGTACAAATTATCCATCCACAAACAAGCGGTAAAGTATCAGTAATTGACTTGCGTCAATTAACAACAAGTGAAAGAGAAAAAGCAGTTAAAGAACTATTAAAACAACAAATTAATCAAGGATTTAATCTAGAGAGTGAATCTTTAATTAGAATCACATTAATATTGTTATCAGACACAGAAAATATATTAAGTCTGTGTATGCACCATATCATTTCTGATGGTTGGTCAATGGGTGTGTTTGTGGATGAATTAACAACATTATATAACGCCTACATTGAAGGAAAAGAAACTCCATTAACAGCATTAGAAATCCAATATGCGGACTTTGCAATATGGCAAAGAAACTGGTTACAAGGAGAAGTATTAGCAAGACAATTAACATACTGGAAACAGCAACTAGAAACCGCACCCAAATTCTTACAATTACCCACAGATAGACCAAGACCAGCGGTACAAACCTTTGTAGGAAAATATCACCAATTTAGCATTTCCCAAGAATTAAGTAAGGAAATAGAAAAACTCAGTCAAAAACAAGGTGTT
>RDXV01000042.1 GCA_004292695.1 Nostocales cyanobacterium
AACTAAAACGTCCGGATATTGCTATGTCAATGGTTTAGTCTTTAGGCACTCGGTGCGGCTACGCCGCACCATCGCTTGTGCCAGTTGCGTAAGTCCTGAAAATTTAATGATTCAGCCAACCAATCTAAAAATAATGATCTTTCAATTGCAGTCACATACTTGTCAAATTTTGGTCTTGCTAACACCTCTATTATTTCTTTCCAGATTGCTTCAGACATCAAAATATTGCCTTGGTTTCGAGCTTTATCTAAAGATTGACGCGGTTGACTATTTTTAAATAATAAAGCACTAACAAAAATGTTAGTATCTAATACATAACGAGGAGAATTATTCATTCAAAATTTTCTCCAAAATTTCCGGTGTTAAACCTCTAGAAACTGCTCTATCACTAATTTCATCCATCAGTTTACCCAGAAAATCAATTTCCTCATTTATATCCTCTCTTAAAAAGAGACTAACTAATTTTGCTAAAGATTGTTTTTTACGTTCCGTTGCTTTTTGATAAGTTTGAGCAACATGAGAACTAACTTTAATGGTAATTTCTTCACTATTTTGCATAATCAAAACTCGTTGATAATATCTCTATTATCATATCACAGGAGGGTGATACTTTTCAAACATCGTCTAAAATTCCGGTTTCTGTCGTGATACGATGATATAAGTACATAGACAGAATTAATTACAAAAAAAGGGAACAGGGAACAGGGAACAGAGAACAGACTAACTAAGTATAGGCTGGAAAAAATCAAGTTATGTTACAAAGTGTAAAATCCTTGAAAGTCTTTCCTATCTTGCCTTTTGCCTTGTCATAACGACAATTTTTAACACTGAATTACTTATATGAACCATAAATCATCATCCCCATAACAACAATTAATACTAGCAGCTAGTTGTACTCAATTAACTGCTGAAAAAAAGGTAAAAATAGAATACTTACTAACTACATCCTCAGCAAAAATTAACTGGAAATTATTGATTCAATTAGCCAGGAAAGAACAGGTACTAACCTTAGTTTATCAAAACTTACTGGAAAACTACCCGCAATACATCCCGGAAAATATCACAATTCAACTTAAAAATTATAGTCAAATGCGGACAGTGTGGAATTTGCAAGCCACAAAACAAATGTGTGATTTAATGAAATTATTTCAAGCTGAAGGAATCAAAGTTATCCCCTTTAAAGGAGCAGTTTTAGCCAGTACAGTTTATGAAAATTTAGCCCTGAGAGAATTTTGTGATTTAGATTTACTCATAACTGTACTTTGGTTTAGGGATGACACAAAAATTTTATCCCCTCTCTGTAGATGAGGCAATTTCAGAGCAAATATATAACCAAATCAAAACAGACTGGATTCTAAATTTATATATTAATTATATTAATTTCAACACTGATACTATTAATATAATAAAGTTGACATCTGACCAAAAGGGAAATATACTTAACAGGTGCGGACTTTTCGAGTTAGGTATAGTTCAGGGAATATATGGTTTAATTCTCTTTGTCTATTTTCTATTTATTTAGGACTTACGCACAAGTTACGGAATAAACGAACCACAGAGGGACAGAGAACACAGAGGAATGAGGATTTGAGAGATATTTTGCGTAAGTCCTGTTATTATTTGGAATCAAGGACAACAAAGATTATTTGTAGCTAGAGACCATTTTGGAATTATCCCTTACCATTAAATTACACCCGCAATTTTCCCCAGAATTAAACCCAGCAGTAGTAGATGAATTTCTCATTAATGGTAAAAATTTAGAATGGGAAACCACAATTTTTAAACAAATTAAAAATTTGCCCAATGCAGGGTAAGTTACACTGTCTGAAACTGTCACGTGTTCCCTCTCCTCCCTAATTCCATCTTACCAATGAATCAAGCTTTGTCGCAACTGTCTAAATTTTGTTAATAAAAATGTGAAAGGTTACTGCTTGCTAAATTGACAATCAGCAAGCAATACCAATACAAAACCAAATAGGTTTATTTAAAACGGCGCTTACGTCTAGCTGCGACTGCTTTACGTTTACGCTTTTCCAGGGGGGTTTCAAAGTGACGATGATACTTTACGTCAGCTAAAATACCAGCTTTGGAAACTTGGCGCTTAAAGCGACGTAGCGCTGAATCTATTCCTTCGTTTTCTCCTAGAACCACTTGGGTCATTCTCGATCTTTCCTCAATTTGTCAATTATCTCCATTGTAATATTAGCCGCAAACTTGGTAAAACTATCCAGTCTATGACAAGTTAGATGGATTTTAAAGTTTAGAATTTTAAATATTTTATTAAGTTTATTCTTATTTAATTTTATTAATTGCTGTTTAATAGTGTAGCCAAATATTTTAACAAAAAATCTTAAAAAAATCTTAAATATCCATTAACCGATTCCTGTAACTTTTCTTAACAAAGCCATAGTTAAGTGAAAATGACTCTCCAACACTGAACGATTTCATTCAGAGGTTTTATGAATACAGGTAATCACGTTATTTTCATACACCCAGATGGAACGAGTCCATCACATTATGCTTTGGCAAGATTTGTAGATAAGGGTCCCGATGGTAGATTGAACTGGGACAAGCTAGATCATGCTGGTGTTTACTTGGGACACATGGAAGATCAGTTAGGTGGGACATCTAACGGTGGTGCTGTAACTCATGCTACTGGTGCTAAGGTTTATGCCGAATCCTTTGGTTTTGAAGCGGATGGTTCACCCATTGTACCTTTATCTGGTGCGGCAAATGCTGGTAAAACTATAGTACAGGAGGCGATCGCCGCCAATAAAGTTACCGCTTTAGTCCAGTCTGGAGCAATTTATGAACCAGGTACAGCGGCCTTTGTTGCCCAAGTTGGTGAAATAGTCAACGAAGATGGTAGCAGAGTTCCCCCCAGACAAAGACAAGCTGACATTGCCAAATTGGTAATAGAATCAGGTGTTGACTTCATCATGGGTGGTGGTGAACTCAACCTCTTACCAGTGGGTACAGATGGTTTTCACGGTACGGCAGCACAATTAGACGCAATTAGTACCAGTTCTCAACAACGTCCCACAGAAAACCTAATTGAATTAGCAGAAAGTAATGGTTACACAGTTGTCTACACCGCTGCACAACTCACAGCATTACTAGATTCACCCACACCCCCACAAAAAGTATTAGGTGTATTTGCACCTGTTCATACCTTTAATGATCGTTCAGAAGAATCTTTAACAGAACGGGGTTTACCCTTATATCTGGAAACAGCACCAACTATTGCCCAAATGTTGGATGTTACCCAGAAATTAATGGAAATGCACCCTAACTTTAACAATGGTTCAATCACCATAGTTGAAGAAGAAGGTACAGATAATTTTGGTAATAATAATAATGCTGCTGGTGTTTTAGAGGGTGTAAAAAGAGCAGATGCAGCTATTGGGGTAGCGATGGACTTCATCGAAAGACATCCTAACACCTTGATGTTAACTGCTGCTGATAGTGATGGTGGTGGTTTACAAGTGGTAGATCCCCGGAACGGTGCAACGGTAGGTACTGTTAATAATAATCCCACTACAGAAAACCGTAACATACCTATAGATGGAGAAACTGGGGCAAATACTGAACCTTTTACATCTAAACCCGATGTTAATGGTGATACCTTTAACTTTGGTGTTGGTTGGGCGGGTACACCAGATTTTTCTGGTTCTATTGTTTCTAAAGCACATGGTTTAAATGCAGATAAATTACCTGCAACTTTAGACAATACAAAAATTTATGAATTGATGTATGAGACTCTGTTCAACGTTGAACTAGAATCTCGTAACCCAGTACCGACAAAAGCACCCCAAGCAACTAAACAAACTGGAAATGTAATTTTCATCCATCCAGATGGTGCAAGTCCTTCTCACTACATGGCATTGCGGAACATTGACAAAGGTCCCGATGGCAGATTGAATTGGGATATGATGTCCAATGCCGGTGTTTATTTAGGACACATGGAAAACCAGTTAACTGGTACTTCTAATGGTGGTGCGGTAACTCATGCTAATGGTGTGAAGGTATTTAATGAATCCTTTGGTTTAAATGAGGATAACACCACCGTTACCCCTGCTTCTGGGAAAGCTGGTTATACAATTTTAGAAGAGGCGATCGCCGCAGGTAAAGCCACAGCTTTAATTCAATCTGGACAAATGGCAGAACCTGGTACTGCGGCCTTTGTTGCAGAAACCACCAACCGTTTAGGTAACGATATTCGCGCACGGGATAAATACGCGGAAATCATCGAACAAACCATTCGTTCTGGTACAGATATCATCATGGGTGGTGGTGAACTGTATATGTTACCTAAAGGTACAACCGGTTTCCACGTCACCGCCGAAATTGACGCTTCTGAACAAAGGGATGAACGCCGCCCCAGTATTAATTTAATTCAACTGGCGCAGTCTTTGGGTTATACGGTAGTTTACACCGAAGACCAAATGAACCAGGTGGTAAATAGCCAAAACCCACCTACCAAAATCTTGGGTGTATTTGCTGCTACAGATACCTTTGACGATCGCCGGGAAGAACAACTAGGATTAAATAGTGATAATCCTTCACCTCTCTACGTAGACACCGCACCTACAGTAGCAGAGATGTTAGATGCTTCTCTGAAGATATTATCAAAAGACCCCGATGGCTTTTTTGTAGTGTTGGAAGAAGAAGGTACTGATAACTTCGCTAACAACAACAACGCTGTCGGTACAATTGAAGCTGCACGTCGCGCTGATGCTGCTATCGGTGTAGCAATGAACTATGTAAATACCCAAGATCCTAATACTTTGGTAGTCACTGCTGCTGATAGTGATGCTGGTGGTTTACAGGTTTTCCAATATGTACCTTATGTCCGTCCTTCTGGTAATTCTACTACTAACCCACCTTTGGCAGATAGTGAAACCACTGTACCATTTATTAACGTCAACCCCACCACTACCAATAGTAGATCATTCTTAGATGGGGTAAATGGTAGTACAGTTTCAGAGGCAAATCCTTGGATACCCTTCACATCTGAAGATAGCATGGATGGAGAAATGGGTAATTTTGGTGTTGCTTGGGTAGGTACTCCTGACTTCCCTGGTAGCATTGTGGCTAAAACCTATGGGATGAATGCGGATAAGTTACCTGCTACTGTGGACAACACTGAGATATATGATCTCATGTATCAGACTCTGTTCGGTGTCACTCCAGAACAAGCAGCAGCACAACAGGAAACTGAATTAGTATCAGGAACTCCTGGTAATGATTTATTAATTGCTGGAGTTGAAGCAGATGGTTTTGATGGTATTAATGACGTTGTGTTTACTGGTGCTGGAAATGATGGAGTAGACGCACAATCTGCTACTTCTCCCATTGCTGGCCGTAACCGGATCATGACTGGTAGCGGTGCAGATTTGATTTTTGCCAATCACAGAGATCACGCTTTTGGTGGTAGTGGTAGTGATGAGTTAGACGCTACCGATGTAACTAACTACCGTTTATCAGGTGGTGCTGGTGATGATATTTTCTACCTGGGTGCAAATGGCCGCGCTTTAGGTGGTGATGGTAATGATAAATTCTATGTCCAAGAGGGTGGCGGTAATTTAATTTCTGGTGGCGCTGGTGTGGATCAGTTCTGGATCGCTAATGCTGAGTTACCTGATACTGCTAATACTATCCTTGATTTCCGAAAGGGTGTGGATAAGATTGGTGTTATGGGTATTTCTGCTAATAGTTTGACTCTCAATGTTGTCAATGGTAGTACGGAAGTTGGTTTGCTAGGTGAAATTATCGCTATCATTAGCAGTGTGACTGGTTTGAGTGTTAATACGGATTTTACGTTTATGTCTTAATTTTTGGCAAGAAACGAACCGTTCCAGACGCAGAGGAATAAGTGTTAGTAGCTATTAACCGGGTAAAGGATGTTTTTTCATCTTTTCCTGGTTTTTTTGTTTTGATATTGAACGCAGATGTAGCTTGCTTCCCGTAGGGTACGCAGATAAACGCGGATGATTTTTATATATCTATTCATTATCTAGTTCAATAGTTAACGCCAATTGATATAATTTATTCCGAGAAATTGATATTTCTTTTGCTAGTTGACGACTTGCTTGGGAACGAGAAATTCCTTGTTTCATCATTGCTAATAATTCTGCTTTTAGTTCTGCTTCTGTGATTTGTGGTTGACTGGGTTCTGTTCCTGCTACTAATAAGGTATATTCTCCTTGGGGTTCTTTTTGTTGATAATGGGCGATCGCCTCTTCAATTCTCCCTCGCCAAAATTCTTCATATAGTTTGGTTAGTTCTCTGGCTATGACTATCTGGCGATCGCCTCCTAAAATATCTCCTAAGTCTTGTAATGTTTCCCTTAACCGATGGGGCGATTCATAAAATACTAATGTCCTAGTTTCTGTTAATAATGTTTCTAAATATTCTTGTCGTTGTTGACTTTTTGCTGGTAAAAAACCATCAAATATAAACCGATTTGTGGGTAAACCGGAGGCACTTAAAGCAGTAATGGCTGCGGTAGCACTGGGAATAGGTACAATATCAATTCCTGTATCTACACAATTTTTAATTAATTCATATCCTGGATCAGAAATCCCTGGCATTCCTGCATCACTCACCAAGGCGATCGCCTTTCCATATTTTAACTGTTCTATAATTTCGGGAATTCTACTATTACGATTATGTTCATGATAGCTAATCTGAGGAGTTTTAATTTGAAAATGCTGTAATAATTTTCCTGTATGTCTAGTATCTTCCGCCGCTATCATATCTACAGATTGTAATATTCTCACTGCCCGAAAAGTCATATCTTCGAGATTGCCAATCGGTGTACCGACAATGTACAGAGTTCCTGGTTTTGGTTCGTTTACCATAGTAGATACTTTACACCCTCAAAAATAAAGTCTTGAGCAAAAAATTAGGTTTTGCTGAAGCAATTATGACATAATTCAGGATGTGAACTTGTTTTCATTACTTCATTTAACCTAATTCTTTAAGGATGTTTGAAAAGTCTCTCATGGTGTATCAAATACAGCGCTTCCCGTTGTTATAAGGTACAGAGTTTTTTAGTTTTAGGGAACAGGGAACAGTAAATAAATCAGGGTGTACTTCATAACTTCGGAAACTGCTGTATCTTTTATCCCCCTATATCCCTCTTTATTCATGGGCTTAGGGGGATTTGCAAGTGTTTAACATCATCATTGAAAACTTTTAAAACAACCTCTCAAATCATCTAGATCCAAAGATTATATTTACCAGCCATTTCTCTACCAGTCATTACAAGCTAAAGCAAGGATTAATTGAAATAGTAAAAATCAAAAGTCAAGTTATCTCTCTTGAACAATAGTTTCATAATCAAGAGATGTATTAATCACATTGTGCTGTTCTATAAATCTGTCAAAAATCTCACTAAAATCTTTTCTTATGTAGGTTTCATGGGCATACTTTAACCAATTAAAAGCATACCAGTTAATTTCTTTAAAATGTTCTTCTGGAGTAGAAGTATTTGTGGCACGGCTAACAGTGCTAGATGCTGTATTTAAGCTAGTTTGAGCATATTGATAATAAGTAGAATTTTCTCGTTGAATAGAGGCAATTTTTACTAAAGCTTTATACAAGTCTCTCAATTGATTGAGGTATACTTTAGCAACGTCAATAGAATAGGAGTTATCACCCAAGACAAATTTAATTTCAACATCCATATCTACTGTTCCTGCGGTTTCTAACCTCACATCCCTAATAATATTTTGGCTATAACTATAACGGTTGAGTAGACGTTTCTTATTAACTGCTGAACTTCCATCTAAATGAATTAAGGCTAAATTTGTAAAGCAGTATTCGTCAGTTTTTGACTTAATCAAAAAATAAATTTTTTCCCCTTCTTCATACATTACATAGTCATCACTGTCAGTATGCTTGTAATCGTCGGCACTAACTACAGATCCAATATCACCCATTCCTAAAGCTTCCATTGCTAAGTTTTTCAGCATATCTAGTCTTGTTTCCTCAGTGAAAGAATATTTACATTGCTACTATTATAATGTTGCTTTTATACCAGTGTCCAACAATTTATCTATCAATATTCTTATTTAGAGATTAAGATTATCTAAAGTAGTAATAAAAAATCCGACAAAGCATTGTCATGCAATTCAACTTATGATATTGATAAATAGCAAATATCAAGTACAAATAACGGAATATGACTAAAAATGCTCTATTTATAGGTTTAATTACCTTGGATATTATCTATCTTGCCCCATCACCACCACAGTCAAATCAAAAATTAGTGGCTAATGATTATACCTTAGCAGCCGGTGGACCTGCTACCAATGCCTCAGTGACATTTAGTTATTTAGGCAACCAAGCAAAACTACTAGGTGTACTAGGTTCACACCCCATACAAAAACTGATTACAGCAGATTTATTAAAATTCAGGATCAAGGTTATTGATTTAAGTACATTTACGCAAGAATCTCCGCCAGTATCATCAATCACGGTGACAGAAAGTACAGGAGAAAGGGCTGTAATTTCTATTAATGCTGTTAAAACCCAAGGGGAGATTAATTCCATTCCCGCAGATATCTTAGACAACATTGATCTAATATTAATTGACGGGCATCAAATGGCGGTTAGTAAATTTATCGCTGAAAATGCAAAAAATCAAAATATTCCTGTTGTCATTGATGGAGGGAGTTGGAAACCTGGTTTTGAGGAGATATTACCCTTTGTAGATTATGCCATTTGTTCAGCTAATTTTTACCCACCCAACTGCCACAATAAAACAGAAGTTTTCAATTATTTACAGAGTTTTAAAATACCCCATATAGCTATTACCTGCGGTGAACAACCCATAGAATACATTAGTAACAATAATATAGGTTTGATTGATGTTCCTAAAATTAAAACGGTTGATACATTAGGTGCTGGTGATATTTTTCATGGGGCATTTTGTCATTATATTTTACAAACAAATTTTATTGATGCTTTGGCATTAGCTAGTAATATTGCTGGTAGAGCTTGTCAATATTTTGGTTCACGACGTTGGATGGAAAAATAAGAAAAATAAGAAAAATAAGAAAAATAAATAATAGGGAAATAGCTATGCTACATCCCTATATTTACGAGTATGTGATATCTGATCTGATATCTAAATATTAGGCACGGGGAGCATGAAAAGTATCCCAAGCGGCTTTAGCTGCATCTTGAAGGCGATCGCCTAAAGTGGAAAGTTCATGAAATAAAGAATGCCAATTTTTCTCAGTTTCTTCCTGAATAGTTTTCCAAGCATTTTCTAATTTATCTCGTTCAATTAATTTCTCTCCCTCAATGGCTTCTTTGGCTTGGCGCACAGCATTCAAATATGTATCACGGGTAAGAGTGCCAGCAGATTCAGCTTCAGCCTGAGCGCGTTTTTTGATAGCTTCAATTAATGATTTTGTAGCTTGTTTAACTTCGTCTGTTTCTCCTACCATTTCTGTTTCTACTATGTCGCTAGTTTGGGAATTGACTTCTACAATTGCTGAAGATTCAAATGCTGAAGATTCAAAGTTGTTATTAGTCATAATTCACACATCCTAATTTGTAAGTATTCAGCCATCAGCTATTAGCCATCAGCTTTAAAGATTGAAATAAAAAGAAAGGTGAAAAAATCAGCAGTGTGTAACTTGATTGTGTCACTTTTCTAAAATTAATAATTCTCAATCTTCGTTTTTGCTATTATTAGCTGATTACTGATTACTGATTACTGATAGCTGCTGTTCTAATTTGATTAATGCCTCCACCCGTGCTTCAGTTGCTGGGTGACTAGAAAACAAATTACCTAAAAATTGACTAGAAATGGGATGAATAATTAACAATGGTTCAAAGGCTGGATTAGCAGTGAAAGGCATTTGTCTGGCTGTTGCTTCTAGTCTTTGTAAAGCTCTGGCTAAAGCACGGGGATTTCCTGTTAATTTAGCAGCACCAGCATCAGCGGAAAATTCTCTAGTTCGAGAAATTGCTAATTGAATTATTGTAGCAGCTACGGGAGCAAGTATGACGGTTAATAGAATTCCTAAAGGATTTCCACCTCTGTCATTATCCCTTGAACCACCGAAAAACCAAAGGCTATAACTTAACATTTGTGCTAAGAAAGAAATTGCACCGGCGACTGTGGCAGCTACAGCTTGAGTAAGGGTATCACGATTAATAATATGGGTAAGTTCGTGGGCAATTACTCCTTCTAATTCATCCTCTGGTAAGATGTTTAAAATCCCTTCTGTGACTGCTACTGCTGCGTGTTCTGGATCTCTACCAGTAGCGAAGGCGTTAGCAGTTTGACTGGGAACAATATACACTCTGGGCATGGGAATATTAGCGCGGTTAGAGAGTTTTTCTACTATGCGATAAAGTCCAGGTGCTTGGGTTTCACTGACTGGTTGAGCCTGATAAACAGCAAGGGCAATTTTATCAGATTGATACCAAGAAAATAAGTTAGTAACTGCTGCTAAAGCAATGCCAAAGATCAAGCCTCCAGTACCACCAATTACCCAGTAACTAATGGCAATTAATAAGCCACTCAGTGCAGCTAATAAAGCTGCGGTTTTGAATTGATTTCCCATATTTATATCTCCTGTTTATGGATTATGGTTTTGTTTAATGTTTACGCAATATTTGGTTTAATTTAGCTTTGCTCCTATTGTATCAAGTTGCCCTAAAAGATACAGTGATGAAAACCTCTCACCTAAGTACGGTTTTCCCATAGGTAATAATTCAGGATTACGCAATTACCCATTGGTATTTAACCTGTTAATTTGTCAACGGTGGGATCTATAAATCCTAAAATTGTGCAGTGATTTACAGATAAATTATTAAAGGATAATGTTTTACAATACCGTTATTGAGTATGATTTTGATTCCGATTGACAATAATTACAGGTAATCAATCATATCCCTGATTTCTGTGCAGGTGATGTTAATAAATTGTGAGTTGATCCTAGAAGTCAGGGATGATGAAAAGATCCGTAGGTGCGTCAGGCTACAATACCTAGTTTTTTCAAAAAAAA
This sequence comes from Nostocales cyanobacterium, assembly GCA_004292695.1. Classification (GTDB taxonomy): domain Bacteria; phylum Cyanobacteriota; class Cyanobacteriia; order Cyanobacteriales; family Nostocaceae; genus Okeanomitos. Next base: position 11,034 of record RDXV01000042.1, read on the forward strand.
TAAATAAAATATCTGTTTTCTATCCGAACGCTTACATATTATTTAGGATAAAAAATTTAGTCTCGCACACAGATGACACTAAAGATAGATGTGATTTTTTTTATTTTATTTATGCTTTGCTTGAGTAATTGTTCAATATAATTAAATGCAAAAATTAGGATATTATGTTTGTACCTATGGATAGAAAAAGCTAAAGATTTAGCCGCTAATGAATAACTTTTTATACCGGATTTTAAAAATTAATAGTATGTTTAATCATCTATCTATAAGTATATTAATAATGATAAATTCTCCGATTTTTAAACTAAAGTATTTGTACAAAAAATATAAAGTTGTTGTAAGATGAATATGAAGATTCAGTAAACTGAAGATGTAAACCACATATCGAGAAATATTAGGTGTCGGTGAAATGGAAAAATAACATCATCTGAGTTTGGGTAACACCAGTAACTCTCAAAAACAACAGATTGAAAATAAATGAGGTACAGATGTTAATTATAAATCGTTGCAGTTTAAGGTGATTAATATAACCTATTGTCTTATGAAGATAGTGTTGGGAAAATAGGGGGTTTCTCAACTAAAACTAATAGTTTTTTCCACAGTATTATGTGTGGAACAGTTCTTAATGTTTGGATATTTTTTGTGGTTTTTAGTGATAAATTCAAGCAAGATTTATATATTTGTATAGGTGTTTTACCAGGGAATGTATTGATTAGAGGCTGACTTAATTAATAGAAATCAGGGATACATTTAGCAAAAAGTTAACGCATTCGATAACTGGTAAAAAATATGTCATTTTCTTCTTATATCCATGAATTTGCTCATGTTGATGAGCCACAAAAAAGCAGATTTTTAACATCTTTTCAACGCAAGACATTGTTAAAAAACCTACAAAGTAATTTACAACCAGAATATCAGCGTAGAATTGAAATAATTCTGTTAGCAGATATGGGAAAATCTCAAGCTGCTATCTGTGAAATTATCGGCTGTTCCCAGGAAATGGCCAGATATTGGAGTGGAATAGCTGAAGCGGGAATGGCTCATAAATGGCATGAAAGAAAAATCGGTCGCCCCAAGATAGTTAATGATGAATATTTAGCAAGATTGAAAGAATTAGTCAGTAATAGTCCCCGTGAGTATGGCTATGCTTTTAGTTCTTGGACAGCACGATGGTTGAGTAAACATTTAGCTAAGGAATTAGGAATTGAAATTAGCGATCGCCATATCAATCGCTTACTAAAACAAATGGGACTTTCCACTAAATCACAATCTTCTTCTAACCAAATGAATGCAGAAAATCAGGATAGTAATATCATAATTAGTGATTTAAAATCTCAAAATTTGAACTCTCAATCTGAGCCTATTTTCAGTTGGTCATTTAATTCAGTTACCAACCATAATTAGTATTTTATTTTGGGGAATCAAGTAATGAAATCAAATTTATATGGTTTTTCTAGTGAATATCTAGAAACAGAGATTACTCACGCTTTAGGTGATTCTCTGTCACCACAGGATTTAAAAAAATGTCTGCAAGCATTAAAAATAATTGAACCACCAATTGCAAAACAATTTTGGCAAGCTAAAACTGCAAATCCTGGTATTTATTTAGTTTTAGCAGGTAAAGTCAGATTATTAGATAGTGGAAATAACTTAATTTCTACTTTGACATCTGGATCATATTTTGGTGCAGCAACCTTATTTCCTGACCATAATTTTCCAGATTATGTAGCTAGGGCTGCTGCTAATTTAAAAATTGCCTATTTACCCCAGAATGTAATTGTTCAATTACCTGGAGCTATAGATCATTTATTCCATCAAGCAGAACAGTTTTCTCAATTAATTACAGGAGAAAATAAAACAGTTGTCCAACCAATAGCTACTAAAAAAACACTGCAAAATCAAAGTAACATTGAATTAAATCAATCCATAATTCCGTTACCTAAAAAACCAAAACAACGCCAAAAATACTTTCCCAGTCCTACAGTTACCGCTGGGAATTGGTGGCGAAAAATTAGTAAACGCTATCCATTTTTTGAACAACAAAGTGCTTCTGACTGTGGTGCAGCTTGTTTAGTAATGGTGAGTCGTTATTGGGGGAAAAACTTTAGTATTAATAAGTTACGGGATCTCGCTAATGTTAACCGCACAGGGGCGACAATGCGAAGTTTAAGTGCGGCTGCGGAAAGTATTGGTTTTGTAACTCGTCCGGTAAAAGCTAGTTTAGATAAACTGGCACAACAACCATTACCGGCGATCGCCCATTGGGAGGGAAAACATTACATAGTCGTCTATGAAATTAACAAAAAACAGGTAATTGTTGCTGATCCAGCTATTGGCCAACGTCAGTTAACCATCAAAGAATTTAAAGCCGGTTGGACTGGTTATGCACTGTTATTACAACCCACAAAATTACTCCAAGAAACCCCAGAAGTAAATACACCATTTTGGCAACTATTTGATTTAGTCAAACCCCATTATCGGGTATTAATTGAGGTATTTGCAGCTTCATTGTTAATTCAAATTTTTGGATTAGTTACACCTTTATTTACTCAGTTGTTATTAGATCGGGTAATTGTTCAAGGTAGCACAATTACTTTGAATACTGTTGGTTTTGGACTATTGATTTTTGGTTTATTTCGCGTAGTAATTAATGGTCTTAGACAATATTTATTAGACCATACAGCAAATCGTATTAGTGTATCCTTAATGGTGGGTTTTATTAAACATACATTTCGGTTACCTCTATCATTCTTTGAATCTCGTTATGTAGGTGACATTATTTCCCGTGTCCAGGAAAATCAAAAAATTCAGAACTTTTTAACTGGGGAAGCTCTGTCTATTATTTTAGATTTACTGACGGTGTTTATTTACATGGGATTAATGTTTTGGTATAGCCCACCTCTAGCTTTATTAGTATTAGGTATTGTCCCACCTTTTGTACTTTTAGCCTTGTTTGCTACACCTTTTCTAAAGCGGATTAGTCGAGAAGTATTTAGTGCCTTAGCTCAAGAAAATAGCTACTTAATTCAAAGTTTATCAGGGATTTCCTCAATTCGTTCAATGGCAATTGAACAAACAGTACGCTGGCGGTGGGAAGAACTGTTAAATAATTTAATCAGGAAAACATTTAAGGGGCAAGTTATTAGTAATCAACTCCAGATTATTAGTTCTACAATTCAATCTTTAGCTACTACTGGCTTACTGTGGTTTGGGGCATGGTTAGTAATTCAAAATCAATTAACTATTGGGCAATTGGTAGCTTTTAATATGCTGTTGGGTAATGTTATTCAACCATTTCAAAGGTTAATTGTTCTATGGAATCAATTACAGGAAGTTGTTGTTTCCACTGAAAGAATTAATGATGTTTTAGAAGCGGAAGTTGAGGAAGATTTAGTTAACCAACCCAGGCAAACATTACCCAGACTCCAAGGGAGAATTTGTTTTGAAAATGTCACATTTCGCTACCATCCAGAAAGTGATATTAACGTTTTAGAAAATCTCAGTTTTGAAATTTTACCAGAGCAAACAGTAGCAGTAGTCGGTAGAAGTGGTTCAGGAAAAACAACACTTTCTAAATTAATTTTGGGTTTATACCCAGCGACCGATGGTAGAGTATTAATTGATAATCAAGATGTAACTAGCATTTCCTTAAAATCATTGCGTTCGCAAATAGGAGTAGTTGATCAAGATACATTTTTATTCGGTGGCACAATTCGAGAAAATTTGAGCATTGCCCACCCAGAAGCCACTTTAGAAGAAATTATTGAAGCTGCAAAATTAGCAGGTGCTGATGAATTTATTAAACCCATGGCCTTGGGTTATGAAACTGAAATTGGGGAAGGGGGAGGAATGTTATCAGGAGGCCAACGTCAACGCCTAGCTATTGCGAGAGCATTATTGGGAAATCCCCGGTTTTTAATATTAGATGAAGCTACCAGCCATTTAGATTCTGAATCAGAAAGAATTATTCAGAATAACCTCAAAAAAATTCTCCAAGGGCGCACAAGTTTAATTATTGCCCATCGTCTTTCTACCGTGCGAAATGCAGACCTAATTTTAGTTTTAGATCGGGGTGTTTTAGTTGAAAGTGGCAACCATGAACAGTTAATTGCCAAAAAAGGACATTATTACTATCTCAATCAACAACAGTTAACAGTTAACAGTTAACAGTTATCAATTATCAGTTATTAGTTATCAGTTAAATGGTTGGTAAATTTTTAGCATTTTTAATTCTTCATTTAAGTTAGTTATGCCACAATCAACATATCATTCTTCATCCTCATCATTTTCTATATCCAATCAGATAGATAGTGATATTCTTGAATATGAAAAAGAACAACAAGTTCAAGATCAAGAACATGATTGGTTTTATGGTACAGAAGAATTACTAGATTCTTTACCCAAAGTATGGACGAGATCCATGCTGTATTTAATCATTGGTTTTACCACCTTTGCTTTGCCTTGGGCAATGTTTTCTAAAGTAGATGAAACTGGCAATGCTATGGGCAGAATAGAACCTAAAGGTGCAACTCAAAAACTAGATAGTAGAGTGACTGGAAGTGTAATTGCTGTTAATTTTCAAGAAGGAGAGACTGTTAAAGCTGGACAGGTTTTAATGGAAATGGATTCTGATATTTTGCGGGCAGAAATCCAACAAGCACAAGCTCAATTAGATGGTTTAGTTAATCGTCAATCTCAATTAGAATTACTCAAGAATCAAGTATTACTAGCAATTAATATTCAAGAACAGCAAAATCAATCTCAACAATTAGAAAAATTAGCTCAACTCAGTCAAGCAAGGGAAAATTTAAGTGCCAAACAAAGGGCTTACAATTTACAGAAATTAGAACAAATGACTCAAGTTGAACAAGCAAAACATAACATCAACACTAGCAAAACTGCTTATAGGTTGGCTATAAGTAGATTAAATCGAGATTTGTTGGAGGTACAGCGTTATCGGTTGCTGTTAGAAGAAGGCGCAATTTCTCAAATTAAAATAGTAGAATTAGAAAAGACAGCCGAAGATAGTCAGCGGTTACAATCTGAATCCCAAGCTAATATTAAACTAGCCAATTTAAGACTACAGGAAGAATTGAACCGTTATAAATCAATGATGGCTCAATCTCAGTCAGAAATAGAACAGGCAAAATTGCAGTTACAGGAACAAGAAAATAGTTATCAAAGTTTATTACAGGCAGGGAAATTAACTTTATTGAAAAATCAAGAACAACTCAAAGATATTCAGTCACAAATTACTAATATTAAATCAGAAATTGCCCAAAATCAGAGTAGGATTAAATCTTTAGAACTGCAATTACAACAGCGAATAGTGCGATCTCCCATTGATGGTACTATCTTTGCATTAGCAGTTAAAAAACCAGGTGCGGTAGTTCAACCAGGACAAATGATTGCCCAAATTGCACCCAAAGGTTCTACTCTAATTTTAAAAGCACAAATGCCTAGTCAACAAAGTGGTTTTGTAAAAGTAGGAATGCCAGTAAAAATTAAGTTTGATGCTTACCCTTTCCAAGAATATGGCATTAGTAAAGGTTACATTACCTGGATTTCTCCTGATACTCAAATTGATGAAAATAGCCGCAATCAGATAGAAACATATCAGCTAGAAATAGCCTTAGAACAACCTTATATTCAAGTGGGTGATCAACGTGTTCCTCTCACTCCTGGACAAACTGCAACAGCAGAAGTAATTATTCGTCAACGGCGTGTAATAGACTTTATTTTAGATCCATTTAAAAAACTGCAACATAATGGTTTAAATCTTTAATAAAGTTGCTAATTGGTGATGAGTGATTGGCAACAAATGTGAAAATTGCATATTTACATCATATTTACATAGGGAGAAAATCATGTTAGAATTAATTAATGTTTCTGTCCAAGATATTCTTTATCATACTCAGATATCTTGCCAAATTCCCAAGGTTTTAGAAACAATAGCTACAAGAAAAATTATTACTCAACAAGCTGAAAAGGTAGGGATTAAGATTACCACTGAAGAACTACAAACTGCGGCAGATAATCTCAGGTTAGCTAATAAATTAATCAAGGCAGAAGATACATGGGCATGGTTAGAAAAACATTATCTTTCTTTAGATAATTTTGAAGAAATAGCTCAGTTGAATTTACTATCTACAAAGTTAGCCAATCATTTATTTGCAGATAAAATTGAACCATTTTTTTATGCCCATCAACTTGATTATGTGGCGGCAGTTACCTATGAAGTGATTTTAGATGATGAAGATTTAGCTTTAGAAATATTTTGTGCTTTGCAGGAAGGAGAAATTAGTTTTCATCAAGTCGCTCGCCAATATATTAATAACCCAGAAAAGCGCCGTGCAGGAGGATATCAAGGTATTCGTCAACGTCAAGATTTTAGACCAGAAATTGCCGCCGCTGTATTTGCTGCTCAACCTCCGCAAATTATTAAACCAATCACAACATCGAAAGGTATTCATATCATCATGGTTGAAGAAATAATTGAAACTGATTTAGATGAAACAATGCGTTTAAAAATTATGGCAAATTTATTTAATGATTGGCTACAGCAAGAAATTAAAAAAACTCAAATAGTAGCTAATTTAAGTATAAAAACTGATTGATACAGGACTTTTTATCTAATAACATAAATCTAATAAAAAGGTGGGCAATGCCCACCGGATTTTTCAAAGTTAATAAATTCTGAATATAGAACTCTTGACTGACTGATGATGGGAATAATTAGAGTTATCTAAATTAACTGAAGAATTTTCTTTAACTAATTGTTTATAGACTTTATAAGGGATATATTCTGAAGGTTCATAACCAGAAAAACGCAAAAATAAAACACACGCCCAAGAGTATTTACAATTAATAATAGCTTGAATAATTTCTTGCCAATGAGGAGATTTTAAACCTTGATCACAGTTTTGATTGTTATTAAACTTTTCTTGAATCATACCATTACCTCAAAAAGAATAATTAATTGATTAACCCTACCGATGCTCACCATTGAAATCAAAGATTATAAGGGGGTGTAAATATCCTGGGAGCGATAATTAAGATAGGGATGTTGCATTGAAATTTTATGGGCTTTAAATTCTTTAAAAATAGCTGCCATCCGACTTTCTGAACTGTTATCACCTTCTTGCCAAGCAGAAATTAAACCATTAGCAATCATTTGACAGCGGTGAGTACCGAAACTTTCTTGATCAGCAAATGTTTGATCTGGTTCTTCAGCACAAGCTAAACCCGGTGCTAATAACTTCGTAAATAAAGGTACTTGTTCCTGAAAATAGTGTTGGTTTTCTGCATAGATTTTTTTTAAGATTGGGTAGAGTATATCATATTTTCCCTTATTAAAATAAAGTACGGCTGAGTCATAACGTCTATAATCAGGTGGATTATATAAAGCCTTAAAGGAAAATGAAAAGTCTATACTATTTAGTTCTTCTGTCAAACTTTCCATTACATTTGCTGCTCCTTCTGGGGTTAAATTAAAATAGATCCGTGCAATTTGATTACCACCTTGAGAACCAACATTAGCTACAGCCATATAAAAGCCATTTTGTACTAAGTTTTTTGGCATTTTTATAGATACAAACTTACCAACTTTAATTTCATTTTTTGTTGGTAAAATATGCACATCTGGATTAACATGAAGTGTTAAGCCATTTCTATAAACTGCTACAGTACCATCTGTTTCTTCCCTGACAACTTGCCAATTATGACTCCAGTAACCTTGACTTTTGTTCCTGGTGTGCAGATTTTCATAAAATTCTAAATCTATACCAAATAGGCTATTATTTTCCAGATTTGGCGGTAATTTATTCTTTTTGTCTTCTTCCCCATCTTTGAAATCAGTATTCAATGTACCGTTATAATAGGCACTATAGATAAAGTTACGTAATTGTACGCTTAAATGACGATTTTGAATTTCAATAGGTAACTGAGAAAAACGATAAACTATTGATTCTGGTAATTCAATAGTGGGATAACTGGGATGTTTTATCGAGTAAAGAGATTTAATTTCGATTTGATTGACAATATCAGTTAAGGATGTCTGCAATCTTTGGGGTAGTCTTGAAAATTGGGATTGAAGAGAATCTAATACTTGCATAGTTGTAACAATGTAGAGGTGAAAACGATAAGGATGTTGATATGCGAAGATTCAGGTAATTGTTATTGGGAAATTTATGGGTAATAAATCCTCAGCTTCTATACCAAAAATTGTGGTGATAGATGTTTGCGGACGACATAATAAACTCTTGGCAACTTGCAAAATACAAATACCTGAATTACCAAAGTTTCTTTCATGTTGTAATTTTGCTTGAATTGCCCTAATTAAAGAGAAACCAGAAAACTGTATAACTCTAGTTAAAAAATCAGGACGACTAGCTAAAATTTCGGGAAAGTTTGCGAAATAAGCAGTTACTAATGTTGATAATGAAGGTTGTAAAAGTGTGAGAGGAATTGAAGCTAAACGCAAAGAGTTTTCAATGGGAATAGTTTTACCTGTCACCATACTATAGAGCCAAATTTGTAAATAACTGGCAATTATAGCACCCAAATCACTAGCTGGATCTCCCCATGCTGCTTCTTCCCAATCTATTAACCGCACTAAATTATGGTTTTGTGATTCCCAATTTTGAGAGAGGAGAATATTATTTAATTTTAGGTCATTATGGGTTAAACAACAGCTATTAATACTTTGACTTAGTTCGGCTATTGTTGTTCCTAAGTTATCATATTTCTGATAGAGAGAAAAGAATTTTAAGCCTTCAGATGTGACAGAACCAAATATTTCTGGTGTGATTCTTTCTAAACCTCTGGTTAAATGGTGGATAATTGGTTTACTAATGGTGTTTGCAGGTGTAAAAAATTCTTGGTAAGCTGAGTTATTGAAAGTTAAATGATGAATTATTGCTAAAGTTGCACCAATTGATTTAGCTATTTCTCTAGGAAATAAATTCTCTTTTGCATAAAAATCTGATAAATCACGATAGTCATTGAGATAATTAAATACAATAATGGAATTTTCCTGATCAAAATGAATTACTTCTGATATCAATGAACTGATTGTACTTATTTCTGGGAAAGTTTGATAGAAATTATGTATTTGCCATTCCTCTAAAAATTCATCACGAATTTTACTTTCTTTAGTCAGTCGTTCCTGTTTTACTAATAATTGCCGACTATCTGGTAAAGTAATTAACAAATTAAAGTTTTTGGCTGGTTTTAATTCAATTTTACTCAATGACTCATCAGCTTGATTACATAGTCCTTTGTCAATGAGATAACTAAAAACATTTTGAGAACTTAATACAAATACCATAGTTGTAAATTACTCAGGGTGCAAAAGATATCAGGTGAAAAAAATTAATAACGTTCTGAAAATGATGTAACTAATCTAGAAATGGCATCAATAGCATAGGCTATTAATACAAATTCCATAGATTTAATTGCAAAGTTAAATAATGCAGAAAAATTCTGATTTGCACCTCCCAAAATGTGCATATTTTCTAGTTCGTTAATATCAATAATAAATGGTTGTTTTGCTAAATGATCTAAATCTGTAATTTGGATTTTTACCATATCCCATCAGCCCTATCAAAATAATTAGTTGAATTGATGAGACTCTCCTGATTAATTACTATCAAGAGAGTCATCTAACTTAGATGTCAATTACTAAGCTAGAATTTTAGATCATTAATCATGTTTGCTGAAAGATTTAGCCAAAGAGACTACACTATCTATGGCAAATCCTATTAATGCAAATTCATAGCTCTTGATGCTGTAATCTAGTAAGTCAGGTAAGTAAGAACCTGAACCACCTTTAACTAAGATTCCGTCGCTATCATTCATTTCATTTAAGAAACTTTCAGTATCTTGGAATAGTTCAGAACCTGCAATATTTAATTCATTAAGTTGGATATTAGCCATGATTTTTTACCTCAAATAATTTAATTGTTTTCAGTAGTTAGATAGGGATTGATGGAGATGTAGAGAAGTTATTAATAAGACAAAAATAAAGTCTCTACATCATTAATTCAGTTCAATTTTTTAGGTAGTTATATGGTAAACCAAGTGGAATTACCAATCTCCATGGCTGCTAAAAGATTTAGCAAGAGATACAGCGGAATCAATAGCGAAACCTAACAGCGCAAATTCCTTACCTTTGATGCTGTAGTCAAGTAATTCTGTTAGGTAAGAACCTGAACCACCTTGGACTAAGATTCCGTCGCTATCATTCATTTCATTTAAGAAACTTTCAGAATCTTGAAACAGTTCAGAACCTGCAACGCTTAATTCATGAAGTTTGATATTAGCCATGATTTTCTCCAAAAAAAAACTGGTATTGTTTTCAGTTATGAAATTGAGGACAATTGGGATGTAGAGAAGTTATAAATAAAGTATCTACATCATTAATTCAGGTCAACGACTGAAGTTTAATTACCAATCTCCATGTTTGCTAAAAGATTTAGCAAGAGATACAGCAGAATCAATGGCAAAACCTAACAATGCAAATTCCTTACCTTTGATGCTGTAATCAATTAAGTCGGGGAAATAAGAACCTGAACCACCTTTAACTAAAATTCCATCGCTATCATTCATTTCATTTAGGAAACTTTCAGAATCTTGGAATAGTTCAGAACCAGCAACGTGTAATTCAGAAAGTTTGATATTAGCCATGATTCTCTCCAAAACAGAATTAACTTGTTAACAGTTATTTGGGTGAGACAGTTAATTTGTTTCCCCTTCACTGTTACCTCTATTTTTATTGAATGCTTTTCTAAATTTCAAGGGGTTTGACTGTCTTAAAAGGACATAATTTCATGATTTTAGTCTGGTTTTATTGATAGTCAATATATGTTTATTTAGCAGTAATAATTGAGTGTAAAAAAAAGTGTATCTTGAATTAATGTCAAAATACACCAGAAAATGAGGATTTTTAAGTTAAATTTTAAAAACCAAATTCTGCTTGTAACAGATCATAGTTTTGTTTTAGTTCAGCTTGCCAATAATTAATCCGATCATCAATTGATGGAATTCCGGTATTTGAGGTTTCAACTGGGATGTTTCTGGGATCTCTGCGCCATCTCCTGGGGATGTAACCACCTTTGATATTTGTCATTTCTTGAGGACTTATATCATCTAAAAACTCTGATTCATACCTATATTTTAGGTCTTTGATGTTTGTACTTACCATTTTATTACCTCTTTAAATACTTTGATGGTTAATTAACTGACTATGCTGGAAATACTTAAACTCCCTCATTTATATTTTGAATTTATTGGTGTCAAAGTCAAGATTTTAGAGGTAATTTTATAGACAGAATTACTATAGTTTTGTCTGTGAAACTCAATAGTTATGAATGGGAAACGCTATATAAGAAATAATCCCCAAATTCTTGCTTAATTTAAGAATTTGAGGATTTATCTATTGAATATGGAGTTTAATGTTGAAAAAATGCAGACTTGGTTAATTTTGCGCTTGGGTTTGATCTTTAGGTATGGTTACATCTATGGATGTTACCTGGGATGCTAGTTGAGTTAATGGTGGTGTAATGGCGGTTTGATTTCCTACTACTAGAGTAACGATATTTTCGGGTTTGAGATATTTTTTAGCTACCCTTTGTACGTCTGCTGTGGTGGTTTCTTTGACTGCTTTTTGATAACGAAACAGAAAATCAGCGGGATAACCATAATATTCGTAACGCATCAACCGAGATAGAGTTTGACTAGGATCTTGAAAATTGAATACAAAAGAATTCAAGGTAGATTCTTTGGCATAATTTAATTCTTTTGCTGTGATCGGTTGATTTTGTATGCGTTGAATTTCTGCTTTTAGTGCTTTGATAAATTGGACTGTACCATCAGAACGGGTTTGCCCACCGGCGATAAACATTCCTGGATAATCAAAACGGGAACTCCAATAACCATATACTGTGTAAGCTAAACCTTGACGCGATCGCAATTCGTTAAATAATCTCCCTCCAAATCCATTTAATACTCCGTTCATGACACTTAATGCGGGATAATCAGGGTTGTCAAATTTTCCGCCTAAATGCCCAATAAGGATGTTACTTTGTGTTAGTTGGGGTTGATTTACAGCAAATACACCACCTAATTTGGCTGGTGATACTTCTGGTATAGAAATGTTAGCAATGTTAGGGTTTGGTTGCCAGTTTCCTAATTTTTGCTCAATTAAAGATCCCATGATTTTCGGGTTAAAATCTCCCACTATTCCCAAAATCATGTTATTAGGATAGTAATATTTTTGGTAAAATCTCACCGCATCTTCTCGGTTAATTTTATCCAAGGTTGCATATTCTACGGTACGTGCATAAGGGCTATTTTCACCGTAAATTAATTTTTTAAACTCCCGACTAGCAATATCACCAGGATCATCATTACGACGGGCAATACTACCTCTTACTTGAGTTTTAATCAAGTCTAATTTTTCTTGGCTAAATGCTGGTTGTTGTAATACTTCAGCAAATAATCCAAATACAGTTTCTACGTCTTCTGTTAAACTTTCAAAACTGGCACTACCAGTAGTTTCATCAATATCTGTTTCTACTGATGCTGCTCTTTGTTCTAATATTTCATTGAGTTGATCTGGAGGATGATTCATTGTTCCCCCAGTTCGCATTAATGAACCTGCAATTTCCGCTAAACCAGTTTTTTCACCTGTTTCTAAACGACTTCCGGTTTTGATCAATGCTGTACCACTGACTAAGGGTAATTCATGATCTTCCATTAAATAAACAACTAAACCATTTTTCAACACAAACCTTTCATATTCAGGTAATTTGATTTCTGGTAAAGGTGCAAATTGTAAGTCTGTGTAATGTTTTGCTGCTGCTGTTGCTACCCAAGAAAAGTTAAAGGTTAACAGAAAAGCAATCACTAAAGCAGTAATAAACCGCAAACTTTTGGTGTATTTGATTGAAATTTTCAACTTCTTATTTTTGCTCATGTTTGTATTTTCATCCTCATTTTTCAGTTACCAGTTACCAGTTATCAGTTATCAGTTATCAGTTATCAGTTATCAGTTACCAGTTATCAGTTATCACTGTTCACTTTTTACTGTTCACTGTTCACTGTTCACTGTTCACTGTTCACTGTTCACTGTCACCTGTCACCTGTCACCTGTTAACTGTCACCTTGTTTTGATAACAATTTACCAATTGTGCGATTTTCTGGAGTAAAGGTTGTTTGGGCTACCCTTTGAATGTCCGCAGGTTTTACTGCTGAAATATCTTCCAATTGTTTAAATAAATTGCGCCAAGAACCTGTTTTTACTTCATATTCTAATAATTGCTGTGCCATGCCCATATTAGAATCTAAACTTCTTAATAAACCTGCTCTGGCTTGATTTTTTACCCGTTCTAATTCTTTTTGAGATACGGGTTCTGTTTTTAATTTGTCAATTTCTTTCCTCAAGGAAATGGCTAATTCATCTACTGTATGTCCCGGTGCTGTTAGTGCATAAAATAACATTAAGTTAGGGTATTTATCACCGGGAAAACCACTTAAACCTTGAGCAGCAAGGGCTATTTTTTGTTCTTCAATTAAAGATTTATAAAGTCTGGAAGTTCTACCACTACTTAATAAACTGCTCATAATTTCATAAACTGCATTATCAGGATCAGTGATAGCAGGACGGTGATAACCTTCAAAATACCAAGGTTGAGAAGGTAATTCTAAGGTGATTTCTCTGGTTTTTGTTTGTTTTGGTTCTAGGGGAATTGTTGCCTGGACTTTGGCTTTTGCTTGATATCTACCAAAGTAAATATTGGCTAATTTTTTTACTTCATTGGGGTCAACATCACCAACAATAGCGATGGTTAAATTACTGGGAACATAATAATTTTCAAAGAATGTTCTCACATTTTCTGGTGTTAAATTTCTAATGTCTTCGTCATAACCAATGGTTGGTCTTCTGTAGGGATGAACTTTAAACGCAGTATCCATGAATTTCTCTACCATTAAACCCACAGGAGAATTTTCTACCCGCATTCTGCGTTCTTCCAAAATCACATCTTTCTCTTTATAAAACTCCCGGAATACGGGTTCTAAAAATCTTTCTGATTCTAAGGACATCCACAGTTCTAATTTATTTGAGGGAAAGCTATAAAAGTAACGGGTAGCTTCACTAGAAGTTGTGGCATTTAAACCTACTCCTCCTGCTTGTTCAACAATTTTACCAATTTCATTTTGTTTCACTAATTTGAGTGCTTGATCTTCTGCTGCTTTAAATTCAGCCTCTAATTTAGCTAGTTCTTCTTTTTGGTTTTTGGCTTTAGCACTCCTAATTTGTTGATCCAACTTTTCTAATTTTTCTAACAGTGGTTTTTCTGCTTGGTAGTCAGTTGTACCGATACGTTTTGTACCTTTAAAAGCCAAATGTTCTAAAAAGTGTGCTACTCCTGTTTGTCCATCTGGTTCATCAATACCCCCAACATCAGCATAAGTTACAAAAGAAACTATAGGCGCTTGATGTCTTTCTAAAACTATGAATTTTAAGCCGTTATCTAACCGAAATTCTGTTAATTGTTGAATTACCCGATCTAGATAAGGTTGAATTGATGTCTGACTAGGTTGTAATGCTATGGCTAGTTGAGGAGTAATACCGCAACCTAGCATGATCACAGCCAAAGTCAAAGCAAACAAACGGTTGCTAAAATTAGAGAATAGATTTTTTTTCACTCTATCCCTCAACGGATTTAAAATCCCAAATTTAAACGCTGAAATCGAATGTTTCATAGCAAAAGTTTAAGTAAGTTTACACTTCTTGAGAATGAAGGTGAGTTAACACACAGAGCGTTAATCTTGTATTAAGGTTTCTGTGCTTTTTGGATTTGACGTTAGACAATATTGCTACAATTCCAGTTCCTGAGTTACAGCAATAACTACTATTATGCAAGCTTTTAATTCTTCCCCACCTCTAGAAACCCAAACTCGTGATCGCATTATTAACGCTGCACGACGTTTATTTGCATCTCAAGGATTTGATGGTACGACAACCCGCGATTTAGCACAAGCAGCAGGTGTAGCTGAAGGTACTCTGTTTCGTCATTTTACTAATAAAAAGGCCATTTTAGTGGAAGTGGCTACTAATGGCTGGGTAGAAATTCTCACAGATTTGTTGACGGAATTAAGCGAAATGGGTAGTTATAAAGCTGTAGCCCAGGTAATGCGTCGCAGAATGTGGAATATGCAAAAAAATGTGGACATGATGCGAGTATGTTTTATGGAGGTGCAGTTTCACCCAGACTTACGCGATCGCATTCAAACGGAAGTAATTGATAAAATGACAGATGTGGCAGAAGCATTTTTTCAGACAGCAATGGATAAAGGTATTTATCGCCAAATGGATGCGAAGTTAGTCGCTAAGGTATTTTTAGGGATGTTTGCGATCGCAGGTTTTGCTGATCAAACCTTAATTGAACCCAACGCTTCCCCCCAAGAATTACAACAAATGGCTGAAGGTTTAGCCGATATATTTTTAAATGGAGTTTTAGCAAAATAGGTTATCAGGAGTCAGGAGTCAGGAGTCAGTAATAATTTTACGAATTACGAATTACGAATTAATTTAGCTTGTTGACTCCATTGTTGCACTAATTCTACTGCCGGACATAAATCACGACGTTGTAAAGTTGCTACCTGTAAACGCATCACTTGTTGATGTAATTTGTGGGTAGGAATTTCTGCTAACTGGGCAATAGAAATTATCCCAGCATGAAGTAATAAACCACAAAATTCAATACCCACACTAGGGAGACTTGCTAATTCAGACAAAGCCACCCATTTATGAATATATTGAATATGTACTTGTAATTTACCAGCTAATAAAATTTTTGCCTCTGGAGTTTTACCCTGTTGAACTAATTCTAGTGTGGTATTAATTCCATTGGTTTGTAATTTTAAGATTTCTTCTTGATTTAAACCTGGTAAATTTTCAATCGGCCATTCACAAGTTTTCAAAACAATTTTATTACTGTGAATCTTTTTCCTTTGATTAATCATTTGTTAATAGGTAATAGGTAATTCGTAACTGATAACTGATAACTGTTAACTGTTAACTGAATTTACTGTAACTCACCACGCATAACAGTAACAGCTTGTCCAGCTAAAAACACTCGATCTTCTCCAGTATAATTAACCTTAATAATTCCACCACGACTAGAGGCTTGATAAGCTAAAAAAACATCTTTATTTAACCTTTCTCGCCAAAAAGGAGCTAAACAACAATGTGCAGCACCAGTCACCGGGTCTTCATTAATTCCTAAACCCGGAGCAAAAAAACGAGAGACAAAATCATACTCTTTATCACCAATGCTGGTAACAATTACATTAGCAATATCTAGAGTTTTCATTTGTTGAAAATTAGGCTGCATTTCCCTCACTAATGTTGCAGATTCTAATTCTACCAAATAACCCAGAGAATTACGATAAACAGATAAATAATTTACTCCCAAAATTTCCTGTAATGCTGCTGGTGGTTCTGTTATTTGAGAATAATTCACCGGAAAATCTAATTCTATCCAATCACCTTTTTTTTTCGCAATTAATAAACCGCTTTTTGTATAAAACTTCGCTACTTCATTACTTTCTAAATGTTCCTCTGACCATAATACATGAGCGCTGGCTAAAGTTGCATGACCACATAAAGGAACTTCTACAGTTGGTGTAAACCAACGTAAATTAAAACCATCATTTTCTTTCACTAAAAAAGCAGTTTCCGATAAATTCATTTCAGCCGCTACTTGCTGCATCCAGTATTCATCCTGGAGGCGTTTTAACACGCAAACAGCCGCAGGGTTGCCATGAAATGGTTTGTTAGCAAAAGCATCAACTTGGGTGATAGTCTGTTTCATGATATTTTCGTTGATATTTTATAAAATCTGTGAATGTAGATAAAATATACTCATGCTAGAGGCAAAAGTAAAACATAGTTAATAGTTATAAATATCACAATTATTATAAATTGTCATTTGTCGTCAATATCCCTGACTTCTGAGCAAGATTTCTCAATAATACAGATAATTGATCTTAGAAGTCGTGGATCTACAAATTAGCTCAAAATAAGTCGGTTTTCTTGCCTCAAGCTAAACTACTAATGTATAATAATTTTAAAGATCAATTAATTTAATTATCAAGAAAAAAATCAAATGACTGTTGAAGAAATAATTATAGATAAGGTAAAAATATTGCCTCCTGATAAACAACAAGAAGCGTTAGATTTTGTAGAATTTTTATTAGCGAAAATGCAAAAACAAGGGTTATCTAATCAAACCAAAAAATCAGGTATTTCAGCTTTAGCTATGGCTCAAGAATACGTTGGTTGTGTGGAAGCACCTGATGATTTATCTACTAATAAAGATTATATGAATGGTTACGGTGCATAATGAGAAAATGTGTTTTACTGGATACGGGTTCGTGTTATTCCGGTAATAATGCCCAAATAGTTTATTTGTTAATTTTATCCTGTCAAGATCCCCAACTTCTGATGAAGATTTTTCAATGATACAGATAATTGATATTAGAAGTCGTGGATCTATAAATTATCTCAAAATAGCAAATTTTCAAAAGGATAATTTTGTTTCCAACGATAGGTATTAAAGTCACGTTGATCTACTGAAAAAATGCGCCCATGTCCTAAATGTTCTGCTAAAATTACTAAGGAAGCATCAGCTAAATCCATTGGTAAATTAGCATATTGTTCCATTAGCTGAATAAGTCGCGGAGTATGGTGAGGTTCTAAATTAAAAACTGTAAATAATTCTTGTTGCAGACTGTTTAAAAATACAATTTCAGCTTTAACTCCCTTGCGAGTTAGTAAAAGATAACAGGTTTCTGTGACAACACACCATGTTGTAATTAATGGTTCGTTGTATTTTTTTAAAGTTTGTTTTGCTCTTTCGTGGTAGGTGTCTTTTTGATCAATAAGAGCTAACCAAAATCCTGTATCAACTATGATCATATTTATTGGGTAAGGTATTAGATAAAACTTCTTTATAGGTGGTTGATAAATTTTCTTCCACAGAACAACAACCAATTAATCCAATTTCATCAAATTTCTCATAGATGGTTTTTTCTTGATGATGATTTTCTGGTTGTGGATAACGTTTTTTAAGTAGTTGAATAAAATCAATGAGTAAGATTTGTGCTTCTTCTGGTAAGCTGTTAATTTCTTGAGATATTTCTGCAAGTTTGATATCCATAATTACTGCCTTTTTTTGAATTTTTGTTATTAATATTATACTGTATTTTCTGATTCCAAACTAATTACACCTATTAAACTTTGAGTCCAGGGATGAAGTTCAGAAAAGTTTTCTATGATGATTTGTGTAGTCATTTCACTTTCCCAACCTAATGGTAATTCATCAACTACAGCGCAAGCGGCCGCTAGTGCTTCATTTTGTTGTTTTTCTTGCCATTCTTTCAAGAGACTTTCAATTAATGCACTACGGTTATCAACTTTTTGGTCAATGTAATTGAGTAAGTCATCTGGTAATGAAATTGAGATTTTAGCCATATCTTACCTAGAGTCATACTATTAGTAGTATAACAGATTTTGATATTTTTAGTGTTTATGACTTTTTAATTCATGTTATTTAGTGATGGTTGGGTGGTTTGGGTGATGTTGGGTTGCGTTTAACCTACCCTACCCGCTACTTCATCAATTTTGGCTATTTCATGATTTTTATGTTGTTGACTAAATTCTTCAAACAAAGTAAAAAATCTATCTACTGCGCTTTTTTCATCGGCTGAATGGAAAAGCAGAATACTTGACCATAATTGACCTGTTTCTACATTAAATTTGTGTCTGATCCATTGTAAAAAATCTTGAAATTCGGTTTCTTCTGCTGTTAAGGGAATACCGATTTCTCGACGGGCAAAATAGTATCCGTCTAAGAATGATTGGAGGCTAAAAATAGAGGTTTTACCTAAATACATTGCTGGTCTTTTTTGGATTTTTGCCAGTAATTGGTAGAAATTATCCATTACTTATATATCTCACTTCGATGTCCCACTCTGTCAATAAAAATAATTCTTTGGTCAGGATCAAATTCATAAATAACTCGATAATCTCCAACTCTCAGTTTAAAGAAACCGGATAAGTCAGCAGTCAAGGGTTGGGGTGTAATTTGGTCGAAATTTCCAGCTAACCAATTAATTTTATTAACTATTCTTTGACAAACTGATTTTGTCAATTTTGCTAAGTCAGCTAGTGCTTCTGGTTCATACTCAACTAGGTAATTCATCTGTTTTCTAATCCTAGTCTTTGCATAACTTCTGCGGTGGAAATACCTCTAACTCCTGTTTCTCTGCGCTTCCGAATTGCTAATAATTCTTGTTTAAAATTATCTTTGATAGTTTGGTTTGTATCTGGGTCTGTTAGCAGTTCTTCTATAGTTTCTCTAACTGTTTCTCGAATGAGGTCTTTAAGTTGCTCAATGGTGAGTTCGTTAACTTGCATGGTGGTGATTGAGTTAAGGGTTATTTCTCAATTTTAGTTTATCCCGCACTGCTTGACGTATATCTTCCCAGTCTTGTGCTGTCATTTCTGTAGCTTCTCCAGAATTCAAACCTTCTAAAAGCATGGTTTGTAGCTGTTCTTTTGCTCTCTGTTTTTGGTCTTGTCGCACTAATTCCCGAAAGTATTCGCTGACACTGCTGTAACCACCTTGCGCTACGAGTTCTTCTACGTAAGCTCTCATGGTGTCAGGTAAGGAAATATTGATACTTTTCATGAGGTGATTTCCTGAATGTTGTTTTCTCTCAGGACTTACGTAAAACAGAATGAAATGATTGGTATTTCGTAAGTTACCACTACGCAATCATAAGGGTTTTGAAAACCTCGTGCGTAAGTCCTATCTCTATCATTGCGGTTTTTGTCATTTTCTGCAATTAGGAGAAAAAACTATTAATGATAGTTGGTGATGTTCGGTTTATTTGTGTCAACCTAACCTACTTATTTTAGTTGTAATAAAAATAATTAACTTATCTATATAAAACTGAAAATGATTGCTATACTAAAAACATCAATCAGATTTATTAACTGTGATGACTATCAAGGAATTACTCTTGCAAGAGATTGATAACACACCCAACGAACTTTTAGAAGATGTGCTTGGTTTTTTGCAGTCACTCAAAACAGAACCGCAAAAACCCCAAGCTACCTATCAAGAATTGTTAGAAAGAATAGATTATTTAGAAACAATAGTAGGTATTCGTAAAGGATTAGATGAATTTGAGCGTGGTCAAGGGATTCCTGCTGATCAAGCTTTGGCAACCTTACAAACAAAATATAACATTCCTCCTCGCTCATGAATTATCAAGTTATTATTCAACCTACTGCATTTCAAGAAATTGAAAGTTCTTATCGTTGGATGTGTGATAATTTAAGTGCTGAAGTAGCGAATAATTGGTATTATCAACTTGAAGATGCTATTGCATCACTAAAAAAATTTCCTAACCGATGTAGTATAGCTCCAGAATCAACAAAACTTGGTCGTGAAATTCGCCAACTATGGGTGGGAAAACAAAGAAAATATCGAGTTTTGTTTGTTGTTGAAGAAGATGTTGTAGCTATTATTCATGTTCGTCACAGTCGTCAATCTTATCTAGATGAAGAGTCTGAATGATATTGAGTTTGTGAAGATTGCTTTTTTGAGAATGGGAGGAAGATATTTGATTTTTGTATCATTATTTTTCATGGTTATCTCTCAATTATCTGTCATAAATCTCTTCTCGATTAAATTTGTAGTCCGGGGAAAGTGGGAATGAGTAGTTATTAACTTTTGCTAGAAATTTCTGTATTTTTGATTCTTGAGAATCTGTTGGTTTTGCAGATTCGCTGGGTTCAAGAATCATAATTTGTATGGTTTTACCTTCTAATTCGGAACTTAGTTTTTCACTTAAAATAAGTTCACCATTGGTACAGGTTGCTTGGATGATTTGCAGCATTATTAATTGTTTAAACTCATAAATTGAGTTATTGGGGTATGATGTTATTATAACCTATTGCTGTTAGCTAGAGTTTTTGTGAATTTTCATGAGGTGATTTCCTGAATGTTGTTTTCTATAATTATGGCGGTTTTTGTCATTTTCTGTTATTGGGAGAAAACACTATTGATGATGGTTCGGTAGTTTGGGTAATATTGGGTTTTCTTGCGTCAAGCTATTTAATGAACCTCGTGCGCGCAGCGTCCCGTCAGGGATAGACACGAAGTACACGAAGGAAGAAAAGAAGAGAGGAAGAGATTTGATTTTTATATCATTATTGTTGGGTTTCCTTGCGTCAACCCAACCTACTCACTACTATTCTATGTAAGTTCGCATGGTATCAGGTAAATAAATATCGAATTTAGGATTACACAACGTGATTTTTAGCGTTTAGGCAAGAAATCTACTTTAAAGTAGTGTCATAAAAACTAATAAATTAATTAATTATTGGTAGGGGTTGAGGACTGCTTCACCTCTACATTTCCCATATATGAGACTCCCCTAACTGATAAGAACGCAGATGAACGCAGATGAACGCAGATAGATTTAAAAACTACGCACAACACGCTTAACCTCTACTTTAGGATTACCAAAATTGATTAATAGACATAAAGTAAATCCAGTAGCTTTAAGATAATTCATACATTGGGAAAAATGCTTACTCTCCAGAGTGGTTACTGCCTTTAACTCCACAATAATAGCGTTTTCCACCAACAAATCAGCCCGATAATTACCCACAACCACACCGTCATACCAAACTTCCAACATTTTC
>RDXV01000193.1 GCA_004292695.1 Nostocales cyanobacterium
GCGGAGCAGACTGTTGTTTGTGGCGATTCAGGTAATGATATTGCTTTATTCGCTGTAGGTAAGGAACGGGGAATTATTGTCGGTAATGCTCGTCCTGAGTTATTACAGTGGCATCAACAAAATCCTGCTAACCATCGTTACCTAGCACAGAATTTTTGTGCTGCGGGTATCTTGGAAGGCTTAAAACACTTTAGTTTCCTAGAATGATAAGTTATCTCAAAGGTATCGTGGCTGGTGTGCAGACGGTTAGCGCCAATCGCACAATTTTGACTTTAGAAGTGAATGGCATGGGGTATGATTTACAAATTCCCCAGCGCCTTGCTAGTCAGTTAAGCAATACTGGTGATGTGGTACAAATTTTTACCCATTACCAAATTAGGGAAGAAGTTCCTGTACTGTATGGGTTTTCTTCTCCAGGAGAGCGAGATTTATTTCGTCACCTGTTGTCTGTAAGTGGGATTGGTGCTGCTTTGGCGATCGCCTTGTTGGATACTTTGGAATTACCAGATTTAGTCCAAGCTATCATTGCGGCTAACATTAATATGCTGATTCAAACCCCAGGGGTGGGTAAGAAAACCGCAGAACGTTTATGTTTAGAGTTAAAAAGCAAATTGATAGAATGGCGGAAATCAGCGGGTTTCTTTGTAGCTACCGGTGGTCCTGCACCTGGTATTTTGGAAGAGGTACAATTAACACTGTTTGCTTTGGGTTATACTCCCCATGAAGTCAGTCATGCTTTACACGTAGTTAGCGAAGATATCGGTTTAGATAAAAATGCCTATGTGGAAGATTGGATTAAACAGGCGATCGCCCATCTTAGTAGCAGTGAACAGGTGACAGTGAACAGTTGACAGTTGATAGTTGACAGTTGATAGTTGACAGTGAACAGTTGATAGTTGACAGTGAACAGTTGATAGTTGACAGTTGATAGTTGACAGTGAACAGGGAAGAGTTAACAGGGAAGAGTTAATAGAATAGGAAGTTTTCAGTTTTTAGTGCTGAGTTCATGAACAAAAATCCTTATGCTTGGATAGAAGCATCCTTAGAAACCATTCATCGAGCTAATTGGTATCGTTCTGTACAAACAGTTGAAAGTTTACCTGGTGCAACTTTACAGTTATCTGGGAAAAAAATGATCAACTTTGCTAGTAACGACTACCTGGGATTAGCGGGAGATGAACGCTTACAAAGTTCAGCAATTCAAGCTATTCAAGCATTTGGCACTGGTAGTACAGGTTCTCGATTACTCAGTGGACATCGGCAATTACACAGGGATTTAGAACAGGCGATCGCATCTACTAAACAAACGGAAGACGCAGTAGTATTTAGTTCCGGCTATCTTGCTAATCTCGGTACAATTACTGCCTTAGTTGGCAAACGAGACTTAATATTATCCGATCAATATAACCATTCCAGCCTCAAAAATGGGGGCATTCTCAGCGGTGCAACTATTATTGAATATCCCCATAATGATATTTCCACATTGACAGCTAAGTTAAATCAAGAACGTCAAAAATACCGACGTTGCTTAATTCTCACCGACAGCGTGTTTAGTATGGATGGTGATTTGTGTCCTCTTCCTGAACTTTTGGATTTAGCAGACGAGCATAGCTGTATGCTACTGATTGATGAAGCACACGCTACCGGAGTGATGGGGAAAACGGGGGGTGGTTGTGCAGAGCATTTCGGATGCACTGGGAGAGAGTTCATTCAGATAGGAACGTTGAGTAAAGCATTAGGAAGTTTAGGCGGTTATGTTGCAGGAAGTCATCAATTGATAGACTTTCTGAAAAATCGCGCTCCCAGTTGGATTTACACTACAGCCCTATCACCAGCAGATACAGCCGCTGCTCTGACAGCCATGAAAATAGTACAACAAGAACCACAACGCCGTCAGCGGTTATGGGAAAATGTTGATTATTTAAAACAATTAGTTACAGAAAATTTACCTAACTTAAAACTTTTACCCACAGAGTCACCAATTTTGTGTTTTCAGTTGGCTGATGCGGCTACGGCTTTAACTGTGGGGCAGAAATTTAAGGAGGCGGGAATTTTTGCACCGGCTATCCGTCCACCAACAGTACCAACCAGTCGAATCAGAATTACGGTGATGGCTACCCATGAATCAGCACATCTTGATAAGTTGGTGCAGACGTTGTGTGATATTTTTTATGTTTGATGATTTTTTATGTCACGCAGAGACGCGGATGCTGAGAGGTTTTTTAGATGTTTGTCTCCCTTGGATTATACAGGTATCATATCATAAAAAAAGTAGGTGTCAATATCAATGGCTGAAATAACCAAAGTTCGTGATTTTGTTAGGAATTATTTTCAAGAATATTGAGAATGGGGGTGGTTTGTTGCGAAAAATCGGGAGTAAAACTTTTTTGGGGATCTGGAGATTGAAAAAACTTATGTGTGGAAATGTGAGTTGAACGCAGATAAACGCAGATGTACGCAGATAGGGTTATTGATTATGATTATAAGGGTAATTGTAACTGCATTTTTTCAGGTGTTTGTAGACGACTTTCTGCTATTTGACAATATTCGTTACTGATATCAATACCTATGAAATTTCGTTGCATTTCCTGTGCAACTTTGCAGGTTGTACCACTACCACACATGGGATCGAGAATAATATCACCGATATTAGACCATGAATAAATATGATCTCTTGCTAGTTGACAGGGAAAAGGTGCAGGATGTCCTTTTGCTTCTTGATCTTCTGCATTTTTACCAACTACATATTCCCAAATATTACCACGAATTTTTTCCTGTTTGACAGGATTGGCCATTTTTTCCCTTTTTTGATCATGTTTGGAATAATTTTTATAGGTTGTTCCTTTTAAATTTAATCCCCCATGAATACATTCTGTCATTAATGGGTTATGGGTTAATACTTTTCCTTTGCTGAAAACAAACATATATTCAAATTCATTGTTATATC
Source organism: Nostocales cyanobacterium (assembly GCA_004292695.1). Taxonomy (GTDB): domain Bacteria; phylum Cyanobacteriota; class Cyanobacteriia; order Cyanobacteriales; family Nostocaceae; genus Okeanomitos. The sequence goes on from RDXV01000193.1 coordinate 2,948, forward strand.
TACTTCTATAAATTTGGGGAATTGGGTTCTTTTTTCTAAATATCATTGTGTCGTGGATATTAAAACCAATTTCTTTAAAAAATAGTGCTTGTTTAAATGATGTTCCGGTTTCACTTCCGTCAATTGTTGCATCTCCGACTACCCAAACTAAAACACTGCCATTTTTGAGAACACGATATATTTCTTTGGCGATTTCTGCAAATGCAAATACATATCCTTTATAATTTCGTAAGTTGTCGTAAGGTGGAGATGTGAGTACCATATCTATAGATTGATCATCTAGGTTTTTCATTATTTCTAAACAATCACCTGGTAGTATTTTATTGATGTATTCAGTGGTTGACATTGATTTCTTTAATTCATTTATTTTGTATGGCGATCGCCTCGTTAGCAAGTAGGGTGTGTTAGCGAAGTGTAACGCACCTTATTTTTGGTATTTTTTTAAGTATTTTTTTATTATACTATTAGATATCAATGAAAATACTCAGCAACTACCATGAGTCAATGTCTCAATCCTGACTGTCTTTACGAAAATCCCCAAGGTACTCAATTTTGTTTACGTTGTGGTGGTAAAATCATTTTAGATGACCGTTATCTTCCCCTGAAATTTATCGGAGAAGGTGGTTTTGGCAGGACTTTTCAAGCTGTAGATGTCAAAAGGTTAAATACTCCCTGTGTCATTAAACAATTTTTACCCCAACAAGCAGGAAGCGCAGCTTTACAAAAAGCGACGGAATTATTTCAACAAGAAGCTAAACGACTGCAAGAGTTAGGTAAACATCCCCAAATTCCTGATTTACTGGCTTTCTTTTCTCAAGATGGTAGATTGTATTTAATTCAGGAATTTATTGATGGTCAAAATTTACTGCAAGAGTTACAAACTCAAGGTAAATTTAATGAATCCAAAATTAGGGATGTTTTCATAGAATTATTGCCGATTTTACAATTTATTCACGACAATAATGTAATTCATCGAGACATTAAACCAGAAAATATCCTCAGAAGTAAAAACGGTAATTTATTTTTAATTGATTTTGGTGTTTCTAAGGAAACAAGTGGCAGTATTTTAACTAGAGTTGGTACGATTACAGGTACTCCTGGATATGCACCACCGGAACAATTTCGGGGTATGGTTTACCCAAGTAGTGATCTTTATAGTTTAGCTGTTACTTGTGTTCGGTTATTGACGGGACATTTTCAAAAATCTGATGGTTCAGATCCATTGTTTGATACTATAAATATGGAATGGCAATGGCAAAAGTATGTTAATTTAAGTCAGGAATTAACTGATATTTTGGAAAAAATTTACGTGCAAGATATTCCTAAAAAACGTTATGGTTCTGCACAGGAAGTTTTAGCAGCATTAAATAATCCCAATGTTCAAAAATCTGTCGTTATTCCTAACTCACCACCACAAGGATCTAATAATCCATTTAAACAAATTTTTCAACAATTTATTTCTCCACGAACTAAGCAACCTCAACCTAGTAATTCTCACACATCATTTACAGAAGATTTAGGTAATGGTGTATTTTTAGAAATGATTGCCATTCCTGGGGGAAGTTTTTTAATGGGTTCACCGGAAAATGAACCAGAAAGAGATGATTCAGAAAGTCCCCAACATCGGGTAACTATTCAACCATTTTACATGGGCAAGTTTACTGTTACTCAGGCACAATGGGAACGTGTAGCAGTGTTACCAAAAGTTAAACAGGATCTCAATCCCAAACCTTCCCACTTTAAAGGTAAAAATCGCCCAGTGGAAAGAGTTTCATGGCTTGACGCACAGGAGTTTTGTGCTAGAATCAGTAAAACTACAGGTAAAAAATATCGTCTTCCCAGTGAAGCTGAATGGGAATACGCCTGTAGAGCCGGAACAACCACACCATTTTATTTCGGTGACAACATCACCACTGATTTAGCAAACTACAACGGCAATTATCCCTATAATTCCGGTGCGAAAGGTGAATATCGTCAACAAACCACTGATGTGGGTTCTTTTCCCCCTAATGCTTTTGGTTTGTATGATATGCACGGGAATGTGTGGGAATGGTGTGAAGATGACTTGCATAATAATTATATAAATGCACCTGTAGACGGTACTGCTTGGATCTGTCGGAGCAATAATACAATAAAGGTTCTTCGAGGCGGTTCTTGGTACAACTATATTAGTAAATGTCGTTGTGCGACTCGCAGCTTCGACCTATTCGACAACTACAACCCCTTCTTCTACGGTTTTCGAGTTGTGCGTGTTCCCCCCAGGACTTTGTAGCCCTTTGCTCTTCTTTCCTTTTCCCTTCCCTTCACCGTCATGCGATCAATTTTTTTTGCTTTTTTTCGGTTGGGTTGACTCGTTTTTATTTTGTGAAGCTGAATTATTTATATTACGAGCATTATACTTACAGTAATAGATAATTCAGGAATTGTCAAGGGGTTAATTGTCTGAATCAGGATGTCCAGGACACCCTTCGAGAAGTCAAAAGTCAAAAGTCAAAAATTATTTATTTTCAGATGAACGCTGATTATTGTTTGTGATCTGAAAAATCGGGGATCTGACTATGTTTATATCCTTTACCAGTTTATAATTAAATTATCAGTTACAGTCTATTTAAAATACAGGAAATAGGCGATGAATATTACCTTAAAACCAGAACAAGAACAGTTTATTAAAAATCAGTTAGCTCAGGGCAGATTTCCTAACGCTGAAGCGGTGATTAATCAAGCTCTACAGCTTTTACAGGAAAAACAGCGAGAATATGAAGAATGGGTAGAGGATGTGAGAATTAAAGTTAATGAAGCAGGTGAAGAATTAGAACGAGGGGAAGGAGTTCCTTTAGAAACAGTTGTTGAACAAATACAGACAAAGTTTCGTCATGCTCGTGAGGCGAATAAATGAATCAATGTTTAATTTCGCCCCTAGCAATTCGAGATTTAGACAGCATTTCCGAATATTTTTTAACTAGAAATATTGAGGCTGGAGAAATGCTTTTTAAAGAGTTCACAAAAAAATGTGAGAATTTACTCCAATTTCCTAATATGGGGCGTAGTTATGAATATATAAGACAGGGAATGCGTGGCATTCCTATTAATGGTTACATCATTTTTTATCAAATTGTTGATAATAATATTGAAATTCTCCGAGTTGTACATGGTCGTCAAGATTTAGAAGCTTTATTTGGAGAGTAGGATGTTAAATTTATAATGATTATAGCAGAATTGGGGCTAATTGTCAGAATCAGGATATCAGGATTTAAGGATTTTACAGGATGTGATTTAACAACACAAAGATCCCCGACTTCTAAGATCAATCATCTAATTTATTGATCAATTTTCAAAGAAGTCGGGGATCTGAATTAAAAAGCATTCATGAGATAAACCAAAGTAAAAAGAATAATCCAGATAATATCAACAAAATGCCAGTAAATCTCCGCCATTTCAATCCCTGTATGTTTCACATCTGAATAGTGATTTTTACGGAAAGAACGCCAAATTACACCTAAAATTAATAACAGTCCCACAAATACATGAAGTCCGTGAAAACCAGTCATTAAATAAAAGCAATTAGCGAAAACATTGGTAGTTAAACCATAACCTAAGTTTTGATATTCATAAACCTGACCGGCTAGGAATACCGCACCCATCAAAAAAGTGATAAAATACCAAAACCGCATCCAACCAACACTATTTTTTTTGATTGCTTTATCACCTAAATGAATGATAAAACTGCTAGAAACGAGGATGATGGTGTTAATGGTAGGTACTAATAATTCTACTTCTGTTCCTTCTGGTGGCCAGACTGCGGTAGTACCTTTAAAAAATATGTAAGTGGCAAAAAAACCACCAAACATTAATGATTCGGAAAGTAAGAAAGTTAGTAATCCCCAAACTCTTAAATCTGGGTGTTGTTCGTGATGTTCTGTAATTGCTGTCATAAGTAATAGGGAATAGGGAATAGGGAATAGGGAACAGGGAATAGGGAATAGGGAACAGGGAATAGGAAATAGGGAATAGGAAATAGGGAATAGGGGTAAGGAACTTTCACCCCATCACCCCATCACCCCACCTCCCCACCTCCCCATCACCCCATCTCCTCCTGATGGCCATAGTCGTAGGGTCCGTGAGTGACTACGGGTAAGGTGTCCCAGTTTTCAACTATTGGGGGTGATGCGGTGGTCCATTCTAGGGTTAAACTTTCCCAGGGGTTATCACCGGCAAATTCTCCTTGTGTCCAGCTTTTAAAGGCGTTGTAAGCGAAGGGAAGGACGGAAATACCTAAAATGAAAGCACCGATGGTGCAAAGCTGGTTTAAGCTGGCAAATTGGGGGTCATACATGGCTACTCGTCGAGGCATTCCTTGTAATCCAAGTTCGTGCATGGGGAGGAATGTGAGGTTTGTGCCAATTAATGTGAGGACAAAGTGAACTCTTCCCCAGGTTTCGTTCATCATCCGTCCGGTGATTTTGGGAAACCAGTGATAGATACCTGCGTAAATTCCAAAGACTGAACCACCGAAGAGGACGTAGTGGAAGTGTGCAACTACGTAGTAGGTGTCGTGAACGTGAACGTCAAAGGGTGCTGTTCCCATTGTTACGCCGCTTAAACCACCCATGACGAACATTGAAAGTAAGCCGACTGCGAATAGCATGGCGCTGGTGAAGCGAATTTTTCCACCCCATAATGTTGCTACCCATCCAAATATTTTGACTCCTGTGGGGACTGCGACTATGAGGGTAGAAATTGTGAAGAACATCCGCATCCATCCGGGTGTTCCACTGGTGAACATATGGTGTACCCAAACGAATAAACCAACGACGCAAATGGCAACACTGGAATAGGCGATCGCCTTATATCCAAATATTGGTTTTCTGGCGTGGGTGGGGATGACTTCTGACATGATCCCGAAAATTGGCAGGATCATTAAATAAACTGCGGGATGGGAATAAAACCAGAATAGGTGTTGATAAATAACGACGTTTCCACCTGCATCTGGTTTGAAGAATGATGTGCCAAAGTTAATATCAAAAAGCAGTAAAACTAATCCTGCTGCTAATACTGGGGTAGATAAAAGTGCTAAGACTGATGTGGCTAAAATTGCCCAACAAAATAAGGGAAGTTGATCCCATTTCATGCTGGGAACTTTCATCATTAAGATGGTAACGACGAAGTTTATTGATCCTAAAATTGATGATGTTCCCACTAAGACTATCGCTAATATCCACATTGTTTGTGCGGTGTTAGCGGTAATTAAACTTAGTGGTGGGTAAGCTGTCCATCCTGATTGAGAACCACCGAAGATAAAACTACCTAAAAGTAGTAAACCTGCGGGGGGGTTCAACCAAAAAGCAATGGCGTTTAATTTAGGAAATGCCATATCTCTAGCGCCGATCATTAGCGGTATTAAGTAATTACCAAAACCACCAATGGCGCTGGGAACAATCCATAAAAAGATCATGATTGTTCCGTGATTGGTCATGAATGCGTTATATAGATTTGGATCGAGAAAGTCGGAGTCTGGTGTGGCTAATTCTGTTCGCAGTGCGATCGCCATCAAACCACCAATTAAGTAAAATATAAAGGCTGTCACTAAATATTGAATACCGATCACTTTATGATCAATATTAAATGTGAAGTAGTCTTTAAATTTCCAAGGTGCTTGATGTTGAGTGTGTGTCACCAAAATAGTTTTTTGTTGACTATGATCTGGTGAGTTTTTGGGAAATTCTATTTGGGTCATAATTTTTGAGGAGATCGAGGAGATCGAGGAGATCGAGGAGTCAGGAGATCGAGGAGTCAGGAGTTCTAGGAGTCAGGAGATCGAGGAGTCAGGAGTTCTAGGAGTCAGGAGTTCTAGGAGTCAGGAGTTCTAGGAGTCAGGAGTTCTAGGAGTCAGGAGTTCTAGGAGTCAGGAGTTCTAGG
>RDXV01000310.1 GCA_004292695.1 Nostocales cyanobacterium
CGCCTTGGTTAGCTTTCATCCCTTGCCTAAAGTACGTATAAGTTTTTCCGCCACGCTCCAAAACTTAACCTCAAGGGTTTTCATCTGTTTTCTTATAAGTAATGGGACAGAATTAATTACAAAACTAATTTTCCTATTCCCTGTTCCCTGTTCCCTCTCTCAACGAGTGAACTAAATTTTATCCAACTACTTAAAGATATTATCAATTTTTGCCTGTATGTATGATACATTATTCTTGAGTTCAAGAAGCGTAGATCCTTGAAAAGCGGTGAAAGTCCTGATCTGAGAGTGCGGAGAGTTAGAATTAACCTAACCATAGCTCCTGTGTGCCAGGAAATCCTATAAATTAGAGGAAATAAAACATTTTTAAGAGTAGCTAATCAAATCAGAACTCAAAAGAGTAAAAGTAGTTTGGAACTCTATCTTATGATAGAAACCGAATAGAGCGGCTTGTAGTTAGCCCTGTAAGGTGTAAACCTTACCAAACTAGAAATATTTGACCATATTTTTAGTAACTATAAAGTGACTATTTTAATTCGGCTATAAATGTCTATTCTTTTTTGCCATTACTTAGGGAATAGGAAAAAGATTTTCCGACAGAATTTTATGTCTATTTTATGTCTATTTTCTGCCTGGCGGCACGCTACACGTTAGCGTTCACGTTTTGTACCGTAGGCATAGATTCACGAAGTGGCATAGAAACCCTAGTTAACCATTTAATAGTGCTTCTACAAATTCATAGCTAGAGAACGGACGTAAATCTTCTATTCCTTCCCCTGCACCAATAAAGCGAATTGGTAAACCTAACTGTTTTACTACTGCTAAGGCGACACCGCCTTTTGCTGTTCCATCCAGTTTGGTTAAAACTACGCCACTAAGTTGGGCAGCTTGGGAAAATACTTCAGCTTGTTTTAATCCGTTTTGTCCCAAAGTTGAATCTAAGACTAAGAGTGATTCTACATGAGTATCTGGAGCTTTTTTATTAATAATGCGGCGAACTTTACTCAATTCGTCCATTAAGTTCTTCTTGTTTTGTAACCTACCAGCGGTATCTATCAATAATAATTCTGTACCTCTAGCTTGGGCTGCGGTGATGGCATCAAATACTACTGCTGCTGGATCTGTGTTTTTACCAGGATTGGCAATTACTTCTACACCACTTCTTTGCCCCCAAACTTTCACCTGTTCTACGGCCGCAGCGCGGAAGGTGTCAGCAGCACCAATGAGGCATTTATAACCTGATTTTTGGGCTAGATGAGCTATTTTACCGATGGTTGTAGTTTTACCAGCACCGTTAACCCCTGTCATTAACCAAATTGTTAATTTATCTTTTTCGGGGGCAAAACTGGATCTAGGACTGCTTTGACTGGGTGCGTCTAGCATATCCCGGAGAATTGTTTTCAGGTAGGCGATCGCCTGTTCTGGTGGTGTGACTTCATCTC
>RDXV01000194.1 GCA_004292695.1 Nostocales cyanobacterium
TCACCTTACCGTTACGACAATGTTATGCTTGAAATAACAAAAACACTTCTGGTTGTTTAACAAATTAAAGTGGACGTAACTGGATTCGAACCAGTGACCCCATCGATGTCAACGATGTACTCTAACCAACTGAGCTATACGTCCTTAGCAAAAGCAGTTATTATCATAACATATCTATTTTAAAAGTCAACAGCAAAGCCTCTTTAAATTTGAGAACCTTTGACAACTTCATATAAACTCCGTAACATCCAATAAGCGGAAGTTCCCCCCGGATCTTGGTGTCCGATACTGCGATCGCCCAAATAACTCGCTCTACCCTTCTTTGCAACCATCGGTATAGTATCCTTTAACCCACCTTCGGCCGCAGTTACAGCCAAACCTAAAGCTAAGACTGTATCCTTATTTTCATTTACAGCTTGCTCAAAAACACTAACAGCAGGAGAGAGTACATCAACCATTGTCTTATCTCCTATTTGCGCCTTACCCCGTTCAAGAATGCCATTTAAACCAGCTTGCAGTACCTCTGATAGATCCCTTGCTGTTAATTCTCCCTTACCCACAGTTACAGAACTTGCTCTTAAAAACCAAGTGCCATACAAAGGACCACTAGCACCACCAACGCTAGAGATCAAAGCCATACTAACGGTTTTAAAAATACTACTAATATCCTTACCCTCAAGACTGGGTAAAATACCACTTACCTTTTTCCAACCTCGATCCATATTAATGCCATGATCAGCATCACCTATGGCAGCATCTAACTCCGTCAATTCTTCTTTATGATGACCAATTACAAAAGCAAACACTTTTAACCACTCAATAATCTGCACCTGAGTAACCATTTTAAACTCCCCAGCGTAAACTAGCGGTTTTAACTGGTGCATCCCATAACCTGAGCATTTCCTCATCTAACTTCAGCAAAGTCATAGAACAACCTTGCATTTCCAATGATGTCATGTATGGTCCTATCAAGTTTCTCACAATTTGCAAACCTTCCATTTCACAGAGTTCTGCTAATTTGCGATAAACAAGGTAAAGCTCAGAAATGGGAGTACCACCCATACTGTTAACAAAAGCTAGAAAGCGATCGCCTTTTTCCCAAGGTTTATTTAATAGTTGCACATCTTCCCACTCTTCCCGGCTTTCGTTCCACTCCCGCACCGTGCGACTATAATCAGTATCACTAATGAGAGTTCTCCATAAAATTTCTGTAATTTCATCTCCCGATCTCAGAGACACCCTTTCCCTTCCAGGTTCTCCATGAATACCTATTCCTAACTCTATTTCCTGATCTCCCAAAGCAAAAGTCGGTGTACCCTTAGCTGGTACTGTACAAGAACTTAACGCTACCCCCACACTGCGGCCTTGTAAATTTACCCTTCTACACAAATTGGCAATCTCTCGTAAACTATAACCTTGGGCTGCGGCCGCACCACAAATTTTTTCCGCCAGTACCGTTGTTCCTACTCCCCTTCTCCCTTGGGTATACAAACTATCCTTAACCGCCACATCGTCATCAATAATAATACTTAAAGTACGGATACCTTCACTTCTGGCCAACTCTGTGGCCATCTCAAAATTCATAACATCGCCACTGTAATTTTTGACAATATAAAGAATACCCGCACCCCCATCAACCTGCTGTGCAGCGGCTAACATTTGATCAGGGGTAGGAGAGGTGAAAACCTCACCCGGACACGCCGCGTCTAACATTCCCATCCCCACAAAACCCGCGTGCATTGGTTCATGTCCACTACCACCACCAGAAATAATTGCTACTTTACCCTGGGTAGGTGCATCAGCACGATAAACAAAAGTTGGATCAAAATTTACCTTAATTAAATCAGTATGAGCGGCTGCCATTCCTGCGAGACTTTCCTTAACAAAGTCTTCTGGGGTGTTAATGAGCTTTTTCATAATTCCTATTGGCAAAGTTGCTGATAGCTATTTTCATTCATGAACCAAATCAAATCTTAATTAGGTTTTAATTAGGGTTTCGCGCAAAGGCGCAAAGGAAAAAATAAGTATATGAAAACTACTGTAAATTTAGAATCAAATTTTACCTTGAATTTTCAATTTTAGCTCAGTGACTAAAACAAAATTCTCAAAACGTGAATATCTTTAACAAACTTTGATTTTTGCCTACAGTATTATTGCTGATCACAAGGTATTATAGAACTTGTTACATGACAGTACCATCAATAGCCCACCTACTCAAAGGAGGAAGACTAGCTTTTTTATATGCAATGACATGGATTCCTTTGGGAATGTATTGCACCGAGCGATCGCACCAAAAACCAAAATGGACAATAGCACTGGCGGTATTTTGGTCAATTATGGCTTTAACTCATGTTCCCAAACTACAACCTAGATATATAAAATAGGAGTCATATTTTGAAATTTAAAAACAGTATAATTATCCTCACAATTATCTGTATTATAGCTACAGGAATAGGGGTTTACTTACTAGGAGGTCTCAACCAAGAACAAATCCAAACTTGGCTCAAACAAGCAGGAATTTGGGCCCCCATTACTTACATAGTAATCTACACCATCGGGACTATTTTAATTTTACCTTCCACACCCTTAAACCTCAGCGGTGGAGCAATTTTTGGTCCCTGGTTAGGCACATTTTGGACAAGTCTTGCCGCTATCATTGCCGCAGTAGTTGCCTTTACTTTTACGCGCACTATTGGTAGAGAAATTGTAGCCAAAAAATTAGCAGGACGTTGGGAAGCGATGGATGCAGAAATTCGCCAAAGTGGACTATTTTATATGTTCGCTATTCGTTTAGTTGCCATTATGCCCTATGGTTTGGTAAATTTCGCAGCGGGGTTAACTTCTATCAGTTTTAAAGATTATTTTATCGGTACAACTTTGGGTACTGTCCCTGGTATTCTGCCTTTTGTACTGCTAGGTAGTTATGGTTTAAAAGCACTAAAAACAGGGGATTTTATTCCATTAATTGGGGCATTATCTTTAACAGGAATGTTAGTATTTGCAGCCGTCTTGTATCGTCGTCGTCGTACCTTTCCCAAAAAAGAAATTGAAGCACTCAAGTCATCACAACCATTAGATGATACAGATACAGAAAATCCTGAGAATTAAATAAAGTAAATAAAATAAATAAAATAAATAAATATATTTTTCCTATTCATAAAAATATGATGCCATCAAACAATTACCAGAAAGAAATCGGTTTATGAAAGGTTTATTTGCTTGGGTAGAATATAATCAAACATCAATTATTTATGATCTTCCCCAACGTTATAAAGGGGTGACAAAATGGAATTATTGGAAACTCTGGAATTTTGCTATTGATGGGATAACTTCTTTTAGTTTATTACCTTTAAAAGTTTGAAGTTATATAGGAATTATTCTATCTTTGATTTCTTTTTTATATGCCACTTTCCTGTTAATTAGAACCTTAATTTTAGGAATTGATGTTCCTGGTTATGCTTCCTTAATGGTAGCTGTACTGTTTTTAGGAGGAGTACAATTAATCAGTTTGGGGATTATTGGTGAATATTTAGGTCGTGTTTATGATGAAGTGAAAGGAAGACCACTATATTTTGTCAAGCAATTTTATGGTGATCAACCTAACTTTGAAAAAGATGATACTCAACCCCCTCAAGTCTGATTAACTATCCGTTGTTGATATTCAGCCTCAGTCATTAATTCTTCAGTAGATTCTACCCGATCTAAAAACACCATACCTTCTAAATGATCATATTCATGTTGAAAAATCCGCGCCACAAAACCCGTTAATTCTTGGGTTTGTAAATTGCCATTTCTATCCATATACTCAACTGTAATAGTTTGATATCTGGGAACTAAACCCCTAATTCCTGGCACACTTAAACAACCTTCCCAACCTTTAACAACTTCAGATGAATGACTAATAATTTGCGGATTAATCATTGCAGTTGGGTTCATTTCTGGTGCATCTGGATATCTAGCATTGGGACGAGAAGCAACAATAAATAAACGTAATGATTCAGCTACTTGAGGTGCGGCAATCCCTACTCCATTCGCTTGATCAACAGTAGCGATTAAATCATCAATTAGTGTTTTAATTTTCTCATCTTGAATATTCTCAACCCAAGCAGCTTTTTGGCGTAATTTAGGATTTCCTAATTGAATAATTGCTGATTGATCAATCATTTTTAAACCTCCTTTGTAATCTTGAAAATATCATATTATCTGTTACCTCTAATTGGTAAAGGAGCAGGTGTAACTGCTAAGTTAATAGTTCTACCATTTCTATTAACTTCCACTGGTAATGAATTACCAACTTGACTATTTTCAACTATTTTTTGTACATCTTCAACCTTAGTAACAGGTTGATTATTCATAGCTGTAATTACATCACCTGCTCTGAGTCCGTCTTGTGCTGCGGGAGATTGGGGAACAATTCTCACTAATAAAACACCTTTATCAGCAGATAAATTAATTTGATCACCGAATCTATTTCTAATTCTTTCTTTCACTTCAGGTGTGAGTGTCACCATTTGAATACCCAAATAAGGATGATCTACTCTACCTTTACTAATTAATTCTTGGGATATTTTCTGAACTGTATTAATAGGAATTGCAAAACCTAAACCTTGCGCTCCTTGAATAATTGCTGTATTCATCCCAATAACTTCACCGCGAGCATTTAACAATGGACCACCAGAATTACCGGGATTAATTGCTGCATCTGTTTGTAAATAATCTACTCGTTTATCACTCGCTCCAATATCACTACTAGAACGATCTGTAGCACTAATAATTCCTGAAGTAACTGTGTTATTTAAACCTAAAGGATTACCAATTGCAATTACCGCTTCTCCTGGTTGCAATGTACTAGAATTGCCTAATGCTAAAGTGGGTAAATTATTAGCATTGATTTTAATAACTGCTACATCTGTAATCGGATCTTCTCCTAATACTTGACCGTCAAAAGTTCTCCCATCTTTTAAAGTAACTGTAACTTTATCTGCTCCATCTACAACATGAGAATTAGTTAAAATTTGCCCGGAAGCATCAATAATAAATCCAGAACCACTACCCCTTTCTACTCTCTGTTCTGTCCTGGGAATTCTATCCCCAAAAAAGCGCCGAAAAAACGGATCATCAAAACCATCTGGTACTGTAGAAACAGTTTTAGCGGAATCAATTCTGACCACAGCACCACCTACTTTTTGAACTACGTCAACCACAAAATTAGGATTACCAGTAGCAGCTATGATCGCAGGAGGAGAAAATACAGGATTAGGTGTACTATTTGTTGTGTTATTTGTTGTGCTATTTGTTTGAGCTTGGGTGTTGTTTTTATTCCCTTCTAAGGTTCTACTGTTTAAGGTAGAACAGCTACTAAGTAATATAGCGGTTAACCCGGTGGTTAATAACCCTAATTTAGTTATAAATATTCTTTTGCGGGTATTTAGTGGGTCTAGAATATGTTGAGAATTCGCCAGTTTACTTTTATAGTTCATGTATTTTTGTCTCCTTGTTAGTCAGTAGATGATCAGTAGATGATAGGATATTATCTACCTAGTTTTATTTGTTGATATTTATATTCTGACAATTGGTGGCAAAGGTGGTAGATGATGGAAACCCCCATAGACAATCTGTGGTATCAGGTGTTAGAGAGGTTACAACTCAAGCTATCTCGTCCCACTTTTGAAACTTGGATTAAAACTGCTAATGCTGAAAAGTTAGAAAATAATCGCTTGGTAATCTCTACTCCTAACTTGTTTGCTCGCAATTGGTTACAAAAGTATTATCTTAATACGATTGCAGGGGTGGTAGAAGATATTTTAGGTTATTCTGTAGAAATTTATTTGACTGTTGCTCAAGATTCTCAAGTTTTTACACTGAATAAAGAAGAAGTTGTCTGGGAGTTATCAGCAGCTAATACTATTATCCCTAATACCCATAGTAATCAGCAAAAAAGTACAGAATTAAATTCAAAGTATGTTTTTTCTCGGTTTGTGGTTGGTGCTAATAATAGAATGGCTCATGCTGCGGCTTTGGCGGTTGCTGAATATCCAGGAAGGGAATTTAACCCTTTGTTTTTATGTGGTGGTGTGGGTTTAGGAAAAACTCATTTAATGCAAGCTATTGGTAATTATCGCTGGGAAATTTATCCTGATTCTAAAATATTTTATGTCTCTACTGAGCAGTTTACTAATGATTTAATTACAGCTATTCGTAATGATAGTATGCAAGGTTTCCGCGAACATTACCGGGCTGCGGATGTTTTATTAGTTGATGATATTCAATTTTTGGAAGGTAAAGAATATACTCAAGAGGAATTTTTTCATACTTTTAATACTTTACATGAGGCGGGAAAACAAGTAGTAATTGCTTCTGATCGTCCACCTCAACAAATTCCTAGTTTACAAGCAAGACTTTGTTCGCGGTTTTCTATGGGATTAATTGCCGATATTCAACCCCCAGATTTAGAGACACGGATGGCAATTTTGCAAAAAAAAGCTGAGTATGAAAATATTCGTTTACCTATAGATGTTATTGAATATATCGCTTATAATTATACTTCTAATATTCGAGAATTGGAAGGTGCTTTAACTCGTGCCTTGGCTTATATTTCCATTTGGGGTTTACCTATGAATCTAGAAAATATTAGCCCAGTTTTAGGTAATTATAGTCAGAAAACAGAGGTGACTCCAGATGTAATTTTAAATGTTGTTTCTGATTTTTTCAATTTATCAATTGCTGATTTAAAGGGTAATTCCCGTAAACGAGAAATCAGTTGGGCTAGACAAATTGGGATGTATTTAATGCGGCAAAATACAGGTTTGAGTCTGCCGAGAATTGGTGAGGAATTTGGCGGTAAGGATCATACAACTGTGATGTATAGTTGTGAAAAAATTACCCAGTTGCAAGAAACTGATCCAACTTTGAAGCAAACTTTACGTCAATTGGGCGATCGCATTAAAATGAGTAGTCGTTATTAAGCATTTACAGCAGATTTCGTTATTATGAGGTACAAATTATCATCATGAAACTCTTGTGGGGTGGACATCTTGCCCGCCCAAAGTGTACCTCATTCCGCCGGCAAGTGCTGTAGCTGTTAGCTGCTGTAAATTTTCCTAAGTTGAAGAAAAATCTAAAAAGTTGTTGTACTAAAATCAACTGCAATTGTGGAAAAAATATTAACTTTTGGGGAAAAAGCTGTGGAAAACTTAATAATTTGCTCAAAAAAATACATTAAAATACATTAAGTATAATTACCCTGTGGAAATAATAGCTTGTTTTTCCACAGTTTTTCCACAGGTGACATCGTGAAATTTCTACTATTCCTAAGTCAACAGCCCAAAATTTGTTACTATTATTTTTCTCTGGCTAAATCCATACTTGTAGCAGTTATTAGTAGAATGAGAAGTAAAAGCCTCATAACAGATAATAACGCTGCTTTAATTTATCACAGACATCAGAATTTTTCACCCTATCTCCCAATTTCCTGAATATGAAATTAGTTTGCTCTCAAAGTGATCTGAGTACCAACCTTTCCCTTGTCAGTCGTGCAGTACCATCTCGGCCAAGTCATCCCATCCTTGCTAACGTACTTTTAAAAGCGGATGCGGAAAACAACCAAGTTAGTTTAACCGCTTTTGATCTTAGTTTAGGTATCCGTACCAGTTTTAGCGCTGAAGTTATCGAAGGTGGAGAAATTGCCCTTCCTGCTAAACTCCTTTTAGATATTACTTCCCGTCTTCCAGAGGGAGAAATTACCCTCGATGATCAGTCAGAGGATAATACCGGGGAAGGTATAGTAGTTACACTTAAACCAAGAAGCGGTAAGTACCAAGTCCGGGCGATGAGTGCCGAAGAATTCCCGGAATTACCTATAATTGAAACTGGGGACGCAATTCAACTGACAGCGGCTGCATTAATTGAAGGTTTAAAAGGTTCATTATTTGCTACCAGTAGTGATGAAACTAAGCAAGTCCTCACAGGTTTACATTTAACTGTTAAACAAGATACTTTAGAATTTGCGGCCACTGATGGACACCGTTTAGCGGTTTTAGAAACAACCAACGAGCGCCCCTTAGAAGGGGATGAACGACTAGAGGTGACTGTACCCGCCAGAGCATTAAGAGAATTACAACGGATGTTAGCCCAAAGTTCTTCAGAAGAGGCAATATCTTTATATTTAGATCAAGGTCAGATAGTTTTTGCTTGGCAAAATCAACGTTTAACTAGCCGCACTTTAGAAGGACAATATCCCGCTTATCAACAATTAATTCCTCGCCAATTTGAACGCCAAGTAGTTTTAGAAAGAAAGCAATTTATCAGCACTTTAGAAAGAATTGCAGTGTTAGCTGATCAAAAAAATAACATTGTCAAAATCAGCATTGATAACGAAAATCAAGAAATTACTTTATCCTGTGAAGCCCAAGATGTGGGTAGTGGTACAGAGTCCATGCCCGCACAAATTTCTGGGGAAGATATAGACATTGCTTTTAATGTTAAATATCTGATGGAAGGCTTAAAAGAATTACCTTCTACAGAAATTCAAATGCACTTAAATCAAAGTTTAACTCCTGTTATTTTTACTCCTTTAGGTGGTTTAAAAATGACTTATTTAGCTATGCCTGTACAGTTGAGAAATTAGCTTTTCTGGGGACTGGGGACAGTAAAGAGGCAGGGGGAGCAGGGGGAGCAGGGGGAGAA
>RDXV01000043.1 GCA_004292695.1 Nostocales cyanobacterium
GGGGGACTTTAACTCTAGTTCCCCCCTTTGTAAGGGGGGTTAGGGGGGATCTCCAAGTCCTGAATACTACACGAAAAAAGTTTTCAAACACCCTCTAAGCATTTTTTGTGGAATTAGTCGAGAACTCACCAGCAAACGCCTTCACGAACTGAAAACGATTCATGGTTTAGGGGGTGCGGATAATGTCAACTTCGACTTTTCTGGGGGAGTGTACAATACTATCACAGGGGAATTGCTAGGAAGTCTGACTGCTGGAGGCGCGAAGGAGAAAGCCTAATGAAAAAATCAGATGCTTGGGTTGTACTCCGACTGGATGGAGACGCTGTAGAATTTAAAGATTATATAGCAGTAAAGGGAGTGTATGATACTGAAGATGCTGCACAATCAGCAATACACAGCTTATCTCAACAATCCAATTATATAGTAACTAGGTCTAGGTATTATTCTGAAGATCAAAAATCAGATATTACAAATAATCATTTAGATAAAGTTCAAGGGTTGAAAATTCACTCTGCAAATGGACATACAAGGAATCATGGTTTGTATGAGAAACTCAATGTAATTCGAGATTTTTGGAATCAGTTTCCACAATCAAATCGTCGAGAAATGATTATTCCAATTTTATCAAAATTCACCGAATTAGCGATCGCTCAAGTTATGAATGCTTCAATAATTGAAGATTCTAGTTTAGGAGGAGATTTAAAGTTACCCAACGGTAAAATAATTGAAGTTAAAACCATCATCCTAGATCCTGAACGGAAAAAATCTCCTCATCTTCAGTTTTCCGCAGAGGCAAATTTTGATTTTTTAGCAATAGTAATCTTTGATCCAGACTTGAATCTTGAAACATCAAGAATGATCCCTGTTGATGCACTGAAAATATATGCAAATCCAGTATCTCAAGGTAGTCATCAAAAGATAAATCTTAGAGTCACACAACCGTTTTTAGACTATCCTGGATATCAAAATATTAATTTTTTAAATTACTCACTCAACCCAGGTTAATCTTAATTTTAGAATATAAAGTTTCACATCAATATAAAATAGAAAACATTAATTTATCTGCGTTTATCTGCGTTTATCTGCGTTCAATAGACTAAGTAAAGTTTTGAGTTTTTATGATCTGGGGGCGATCGCCTGGCTAAATGACTTCAGGACAAATCTATATTATGCCACAATAGCGAAACTAGGAAAAATATTAGGAGTTTTTAGTTGTGGAGTCCACCCAAAAAACATCATACAACCCGGCCGCAATTGAAGAAAAATGGCAACAAACATGGTTAGAATTAGGCTTAGATAAAACGCCTCAAGACAAAAACAAACCTAAATTTTACGCGCTTTCCATGTTCCCCTACCCATCCGGTAGCTTGCACATGGGTCATGTCCGTAACTACACCATTACAGACGTAATCGCCCGCTTTAAAAAAATGCAAGGGTATAGAGTATTACATCCAATGGGTTGGGATGCCTTTGGCTTACCCGCAGAAAACGCCGCCATTGATCGGGGCGTACCTCCTGCCCAATGGACATATAAAAATATAGACCAGATGAAACAACAGTTAAAACGTCTGGGATTATCCTTAGATTGGGATGCAGAATTGGCTACCTGTTCTCCCGATTATTATAAGTGGACACAGTGGATCTTTTTGCAATTTTTAGAAGCTGGTTTAGCTTATCAAAAAGAAGCGGCTGTAAATTGGGACCCCATTGATCAAACCGTACTAGCTAACGAACAGGTAGACAGTGAAGGACGTTCTTGGCGTAGTGGAGCAATAGTAGAACGTAAATTATTGCGTCAGTGGTTTTTAAAGATTACCGATTATGCCGAAGAATTATTAAATGATTTGGATAAATTACCCGGTTGGCCAGAACGAGTTAAAGTAATGCAAGCTAACTGGATCGGAAAATCCACTGGTGCATATTTAGAATTTCCCATAGTCGGCTTAGATGAAAAAATCGCCGTTTATACGACCCGTCCCGACACCGTTTATGGCGTGAGCTACGTCGTATTAGCCCCAGAACACCCTTTAACTCAAATTGTCACCACTTCAGACCAAAAAACGGCTGTAGAGGCTTTTATCAAGGAAGTTACCAACCAAACCGAGTTAGAAAGAACCGCAGAAGACAAACCAAAACGGGGTATACCCACCGGGGGGAAAGCTATTAACCCCTTCACCGGGGAAGAAGTACCCATTTGGATTGCAGATTATGTACTCTATGAATATGGTACTGGTGCGGTGATGGGAGTACCTGCCCATGATGTGCGAGATTTCAAATTTGCAAAGGAGCAGAATTTAGGGGTTAAAGTGGTAATTGTTCCAGAAATTGGAGCAGATGAAAATTTAAAAGCTGCATATACAGAACCGGGAATTTTAGTTAATTCTGGTGAGTTTAATGGCATAAATTCTGTAGATGCGAAAAAGGCAATTACTGAATTTGCAGAAAAACAAGGTTTTGGAAAAGAAAGGGTACAATATCGCTTGCGAGATTGGTTAATTTCTCGTCAACGTTATTGGGGCGCACCTATTCCTGTTATTCATTGTCCTGAATGTGGAATTGTCCCCGTACCAGAAAAAGATTTACCTGTACAATTGCCAGAAGAAATTGAATTAAGTGGCCGTGGTGGTTCACCTTTAGGACAGTTAGAAAGTTGGGTAAATGTGCCTTGTCCAAGTTGCGGTACTCCAGCAAAAAGAGAAACTGACACGATGGATACTTTTATTGATTCTTCTTGGTATTTCTTGCGGTTTACTGATGCCACAAATGCAGAAAAGATTTTTGATGGTGGTAGGGTAAATGATTGGATGCCGGTTGATCAATATGTGGGCGGTATTGAACACGCAATTTTACATTTGTTGTATTCTCGTTTCTTTACCAAGGTATTAAGAGATAGAGGTTTGTTGAATTTTGATGAACCATTTCAAAAGTTATTAACTCAGGGAATGGTACAGGGTTTAACATACATGAACCCGAAAAAAGGAGGGAAAGATAAATGGATTCCTTCCAATTTAGTTGATGCAAATAATCCTGTTGATCCGCAAACTGGAGAACCTTTAGAAAAGGTTTATGCTACCATGTCTAAATCAAAAGGAAATGGTGTAGCACCGGAAGATGTGATTAATAAATATGGCATTGATACGGCGCGGATGTTCATTTTATTTAAAGCACCTCCAGAGAAAGATTTAGAATGGGATGAAGCTGATGTTGAGGGGCAATTTAGATTTTTAAACCGTGTTTGGCGGTTGGTTACAGATTACGCTGCGGCGGGAGTTTGTAAGCAGAAAGTTGAAGTTGATAAGTTAAGTAAAGAGGAAAAGGATGTTAGGAGGGCGATTCATTTAGCAATTCAAGCAATTACGGAAGATGTGCAGGAAGAATATCAATTTAATACTGCTATTTCGGAGTTGATGAAGTTAAGTAATGCGTTGACTGATGCTAAGTGTAATAATTCACCAATTTATGCGGAAGGTATTCAAACTTTGGTGATTATGTTAGCGCCTTTTGCGCCCCATATTGCTGATGAATTATGGCATTTGTTGGGGAATAAGGGGACTGTGCATATTGAAAATTGGCCGAGTTTTGATCCTGCGGCGTTGATAGCTGATGAGATTACTTTGGTAATTCAAATTATGGGTAAAACTCGCGGTTCTATTCAAGTTCCTTCGCAGTTGGATAAGGTTGAGTTGGAGAAGTATGCACGGGAGTCTGAGGTGGCGAAGCGTTATATTGAAGGGAAGGATGTTAAGAAGGTGATTGTTGTTCCTGGTAAGTTGGTGAATTTCGTTTTGGGTTAGGTTTTCTCACGCAGAGACGCAGAGGCGCGGAGAGTTTTTGAGGTGGGTTGGCGAAAGTTTAACCCACCAATTAGAGGTTGTTTCAAAAGTTTTTAATATATCATTAGGAACTTTTAAAACATCCTCTTAAATAACCCATTCATGATCAGGATCATCAAGGGCTGCTGTTACTGATTGCAAGTTAGCAAAATCTTTAAATGGACTAGACTTTGCTATTTCTGTAATAGAATGCAAAACTAAAGTTAATTGGTTATTATCACCTGCTGCTATTGCCTGATCTACTTTTTCAAACAGAAAGCTAAAATTTTTAGCTCTTTCATCAAATGAGCTTTCAAGATATTTGAGGAGAATATCACGATCAGCTTTAATTTTGGTGATGGTTGCTTTTTCCCAGGCTGCTATACCACGTCGTTTAGTTTTTTCTTCTTCTGCAACGATTTTGTATTCAGTGTAGGCTTCAACAATAGCCCGTAAGGTTTGAGCCGCATCTGCACCTGTACCTAATACTTCTACATGAACTTTTTTGGCTGTCATTTTTATTTACCTGGTAGAATGCGATATTTTTCGATAATGGTGACAGTCCCAATGTTAAGCTGTCTATCACTGTTTAATACTGGAGTTTTCAAAATTTCTACAAGCCCTTTGATTAGAGTTCCTGTTTGTCTAAATTTCTCCACATCTCTCTTTGCATTAAAAGGTTTAGCTTTAAGTTCATTAAAACTTTTAATAGCAAGATTATTGATTGATTCCAGTTCTTTATACAAATTATTAATTTTCTCCCGAATCTGGTTTATATAATCTAAAGCTATATAAATATCACTTGTGATTTGTTTAATTTGTGCTTCGCATTCAGCATCAACCTTTATTGAGTTTTGAGCTATAATTAAGGCTGGAATTATAGCAACACCCCCTAGAATTGCAGCACCAAGAACTATACCACCACCTCCCGCTGCAAGTGAGCCACCACCCAGCCATGCTAACATTGGAAGTCCACCATATTTAGCAGCTTTAATACCTGCCTTTACATAATCTGTAAATTCTTCAATTTTTCCTGCTGGAACTTCAGAATTTTGGATTGGTGTCAATGAAAATTCTAAACTATCTAAAATTAGCTTTTCACTTTGGGAACATAGCCTTCCGGTAGACCTAACAAACTCTGCAAAATTATCAATTGTACCTATAATGACGTTGATTTGAAGTTGACTGTAATCCTGTGCTAACTTATTTATTGCTTCTTCTTCTATCTTTAACTTTTCAATAGCTTGTTTATATCTTTCTAGGAGATTTGTCATTTTTATTTACCTGGCAGAATGCGATATTTTTCTATGACGTTTACAGTTCCAAGATTAAGCTGTCCATCACTGTTTAATACTGGAGTTTTCAAAATTTCTACAAGTCCTTTGATAAGAGTTCCTGTTTGTCTAAATTTCTCCGCATCTCTCTTTGCATTAAAAGGTTTAGATTCAAGTTCATTGAGACTTTTAACAGCATAATTATTAATAGATTCAAATACATCTCTTAATTCAGTAATGCGCTGTTTTACCTTTTGGGAATATTTTTTAGCCGTGTTAATTTCTGTAATAGCCTTATTTACTTTTGCTTCATACTCTATGGCTTTTGTCATTGCTTTTTCACCTTCACGAGCCGCAAAAAAGCCGCCAATAGCCAAAGCTGGCAAAATGGTGATACCGCCTAAAACAACAGTACCCAAAGCCATACCACCACCACCAGATGCGATCGCTCCACCGCCAAACCATGCCAACATTGCATTTGTAGCTGCTGCTCCACTGAGGCTTGAGATAGCTGTTCCAGTGCTTGCTACTCCTATGGATGTCGCAACAGTTATAGCACCACCGTAACCTGCTGCTGCTGCTCCAGCCGCTTTAGCACCAGCCATGAAATATTGTTCTGCTGCTATAGCCGCAGCTTTATATTCTTGTATTTGCTTAACTGTAAAGTCTATACCTTCTAAAAGCCGCTTCTCACTTTCAGAAGCCTTTCTCCCAGTACGCTCAACGAAATCAACAAATCTTTTAATAGTTTCTTTTATAACCTTTAATTGGAGTTCACCATACTCCTCAGCTAGTTTATTTGTTGCTGCTTCCTCGGTTTTTAACGACGCTAAGGCACGTTCATATCTTTCTTGAGCGCCTTTAGCCAGTTCATTGGCTTTCTGCCCTGGATAAAATGAAACCATAAAGAAATCCTTAAATTCTCTAAAATTAGACTAACACTGCTGATTTTAGGTATGTACTAGCTAAGATTAGAAGTTAGGCTAGTATAAGGTTAGGAATTTTATATACACAATGTTGATAATGGCATCTGTTGAAGAAAGATTTGCTCAGGCTGCTAAATACTGGGATTTGGAAACGCTGTATACTGATCTTGCATCTGCTAAGGGAAAACGTCTTACACCTATTGAGAAACTGCATTTGCGGGGGTTACTTTGTGGTTACAGTCCTTCGGAAATAGCTGAGAGGCTGAATAAAAATGTTAAAGGTGTTGAAGTTGATCTATGTAACACTTTGTACAAATATGTGAAAAATCTAGTAGATAAATGTGATGAAAAAATAGAAAATTGGAGAAATATTAGTGAATGGCTTGAGGAAGCAGGATATAAAAGTCAGCTTTATATTGAATCAGAAAGTAGTGATGGTGTATCTATCAAATTATCGGTACAAAAAGCAAATATAATTCTTGAAAAAAATCAATTAATAATTGACTTTAACCTCCGAATAGTTGCTCCTTCACCAGCAGAAAATCCGGTAATACAAGACTTTAACAGCAATGGTAAGTTGAATTAACAACTCTAAATCTAGATGATTAATCACAAACCTATCATAAAAATGAAAATATTATAGTCGGCTTCAGCCGACTTTTGCTATTAGACTGGGAATTAATTCCCAGGCTTTAAAAAATATGGTATCATTTAAAATATATGTATAAATATTATTACCTCAACACAAACGAGTTAGAATCATGAAAGTGAAACTTCGCAACAATGCAAACTCTTCTAGCACAGTTGTAAATCGTTCCAGCAAGTACATAGTTGTTTATCACAAAAAAGGAGAAACGCTAGGAATGAATAGAATATTGTC
This sequence comes from Nostocales cyanobacterium, assembly GCA_004292695.1. Lineage (GTDB taxonomy): Bacteria > Cyanobacteriota > Cyanobacteriia > Cyanobacteriales > Nostocaceae > Okeanomitos. The sequence continues at coordinate 6,893 of RDXV01000043.1, forward strand.
CCCAAATATGGAAAAGCATTCTTTTGTTAAGGCGTTCTTAGATTTCCTTGCTAGAGATATCAAAAAAAATCCCAGCCATATTGAACCACTTACCGAAGAAATGTATCGTCGTGCATCTATTCTTACAGAAGGAATGGAAGCTGATCTGGATGAAGAATTACCAGAGGATTTCATGTTTGTATGAATGTTAATGGGTGGACATTAAAAATTCATCCTGCCTTTGGTGAAAAATATAAAAAATTAATTATTCAGGTTGAGGAACTTAAAGAAAAAGATTCTGAAGGATATCAGCAACATCCAGCTACAAAGTTTCTCAACAATATTAATGAGCTTATTTTTAGGAGAATACCTGAAGATCCTAGCGCACCAGAATTTAGGCAAGGTAAAACATTAGGAACAGATAAAAAGCATTGGTTTCGAGCTAAATTTAATAGAAGATTTCGTTTATTCTTTCGTTATAGCAGTACGGAAAAAGTCATTATTTATGCTTGGATAAATGATGAAAATTCGCTTAGGAAAGAGGGAGCAAAAACAGATCCATACAACATTTTTACTAAAATGCTTGCAAGTGGTAATCCTCCAGATAGTTGGGATGATCTTTTAAAGGCTTCAGACGATCTAGAATCTGTTTCAGAAGATGTTGATAATGGTTAATTTATAACTTAAATTACTCTTGTAGGTTGGGTTAAATTAAATGCAAACCCACACATTTTAAATTATTGGTTGATGTTGGGTTTTCTTACGTCAACTAGATGGTCTTTGGCGAATTTATCATGTATAGCTTTAGCTTGCAACCTTTCCTAAAAAACTGTCGAAAGAATTGGTATTGATTAACCCATTTTCTACCAAGATTCGACGTACAGCCACCAAATGCACGGGTTGAACATACGCCTGTTTTTCGTAAGCTGGTAAAATAACCAAAGTTCCTGACAATGGATATTGATAGATTTGTTGAGAACCTGTTGTTGGTACTTTTGTAAAACCTATCTTGAAAAGCAATTGTTCTAAGTCAGTAAACTGAATATCTCTAACCATGATGATGATATGTAAAAAGAATTAAATCAAACCCATAATCATATTGAACTCTTTCTACGGAATAACCACATAAGAAAACATATCGTTCAACATGATTTACGCTCAAATCTGCTATTATATGTTCTCTAGGTCGTTTCTTTTTTGCCATTAGTTAAATTTGACTAAACTTTCGTGGATTGATTATACCAAAAAATGTTTTTCATAGTTTGAAATCATAACTATTAATACTACTTTTTAGTATTTGGTAAACAACTTACTAAATCTATGGCAATTTTGCAAGAATTACTGTTGTAGGTTGGGTTAAATGAAATGCAACCCAACACATTTATTATTGGTTGATGTTGGGTTTCCTTACGTCAACCCAACCTACAGATTACTATTTTTTCTCACAATAATTTATTAGTAGGCGATCGCTCTCTGTTTTAGCCCCATTTCTTAACCATTCAATCGGTTTTTCTTCTTCTACTTTATCTGGATTTACCCAAACAATATCCTTGAGTTCATCTATTTTTACAGATGCTTCACTAAAAAATTTTCTCGCAGTATTATCATCCAATGATATAACAATTTTATCTGTTGCTAGTGCTGCTTCTATTAAACATAAATCTTTCGTCATTTCTGCTATTCTTTTATTACCAACATGAGCAGCAATACTTTCTATCTCAGTCCATAAACTATCATTTATTGATATTTCTAAATAGTTCCATTTTTTCTTCGCTACCATTTGTCGTCGCCAAGTTAGGGCAAATTTCGATTGATGTTTGTCCCATTCTGCTTTTATAGCTGGTGTCATCACAACTTGATGACAAATTTTTAAAACTGCTTGTAGAAAGTCACGACAGTGAACTGATTTTGGATAAGTAGCACCTTCATCTCCAGCAGCACGCGCTACAGAAGCATCAATTACCAAACGTTTAGAATATTCTTTATCTACCATGTACACCCTGCATTAAACGAGCTTCCGCAGCACTTAAATAACGATTTTCTAGCTGTAGAGATACATCACCAAAATCTTCTGGCCAATCTCCAAAAGCACCAGTTTCATCTAAATCAGCACTATTGATTTTAGTTATACCATTGTCTTGGCGTGTAAACCAATGCAGTTTTACTAAATCTGTTGATAAATTACCTTCTGCAACTAAAGATTGAATTGCTAAAATTAGGCGATCGCTATGAGTTTCTATAACTACTTTTACACCGCGTTTTGCTGCATTAGCTAATATTTCTGCCATAGCAACTTGAGCGCGGGGGTGCAGGTGAATTTCTGGTTGTTCAATATATACTAATTGTCCTGGTTTTGCGACTAATAAAGCAACTAAAACAGGTAATGTTTGGGAAACACCAAAACCAACATCGGCTATATTAACCATATCATCTTTATAATCTGAGTTTTTTGGTAAACGACCAACTCTCAATTCAACTTGTGTATCATTAACTTGTTTAGCCTGAACTTTACAAGTTAATCCTAGAGTTTCCAGGGCGTTAGCTAATTCATTCAGACGCTTATCTTTAGGTTTTTGCCAATGATTGATAATACTAGCAACATAATTTTCAAATGTACCAGGAAATGCACTACCTATAGCTGTTGTTTTATAGTTACGCTCTGGGTTTCCTCTGAGTCCTGGTAAATGTATCATTTCTCTGATATATCTACCGAAGATTTCAGTGTTACTAGGATATATAGGACTTAAAAATGTATTACCGATAGTCAATTTTTGATTGTTTATTAAATCAAATAATGCAAATTCTAAAAAACACCTATTTCTATCAATTATGAAAAATAATTTACCTTTAATTGGGTCTGTATTTTTAATGAAATCATACATTTCTTTATATTTATCTGGCAATATATTAATCACATCTCCTGGCAGTATATCAGAGGACATTTCAATTACTTGGTCTTTTTCTTGAACTATTGTTTTCGTCAATTGAAGTCCTTGCCTGGGTAATTTTCTAAATACATTTTTTACATGATCTCCATTTTCTATTTCAATCGAAATTGAGAATTGATCATTACGTTCTCTACCAGGTACATTAGAAATTAATTGTTCTGCTGAAGTAAATTTAACATTTGCTCCATCAAGTAACAAAGCACCTGGATCATAAGTTGCTTCTAGAGTTTGTTTCATCAACAATAAAGGTTGCATGATGCTAGATTTTCCTGAACTGTTAGCACCTGCAAGAATTGTTAATGGGCGTACTTCTATACTGCATTCATCATAAAGTGATTTATAACCACTGACAGAAATTTTTGTAATACCTTTGGCATTTTTATTTTGATTGCTATTATTAGAATCAGATTGATTCATAATTTGACTCTCCCTAATTTCAGGTTATACTATTATATATAATAACACTATGTGATTTCTAATAAGTTGCGTGTTATGAATACATATATAATATGTGCGTTTATGTAACCAAATTGATTTCTTTTTATAGATCACTACTGATAGATTTATGTAGTAGTTTCTCATCAAGAGAGAAAAACACACCAACCTACAGACTATAATTGATAAATAACAAATATCCTTAATTAGCATTATGACTACAGTTGCTATTGTACCTACATCAAATGCCAGTGGCGAAAAATCCTATTGTGCTATTGCTGGAGATAAACAGTCTATTGGTAAAACAGCCGGTCAAGCTTTAGATGCGTTAACTCAACAATTAGGTGAAGTTGAATTTCGAGCATTATTAATTATTGATAATTTTCAACCTGATCAATTTTTTACTAGCGCACAACAACAGCGTTTATCTGAACTCATGACTATGTGGAGAAATGCAAGAGATCAAGGAAATTCATTTTCCAAATAATTACAAATTAAATTTGATAATTTTGTGAATCTTGAACTCAACGCTGCTACAGCTAGAACTGCATCTTTAGTACAACAATTGAATCAATGAATGCTGAGATTATTTCCGTAAACTTGGCAATTATATAAACTAATTTGCGGTATAATAGGTATAATTAATTTATCAAGTTACAACAATAAATATATTTATGCACATACAAAGAATCCAAGTACCTGATTTTCGGGCTTTGAAAAATGTAGATATTACTTTTGAGAAGGAATTTACTCCGCGTATTTTTCCCCTTGGTAGTCTAAATGGAGGGGGTAAAAGTACGTTGTTACAGTTGATTTTTGTATTGTTGCATTGTTCTGTTAATCCTGATCGGGTGGAGTTTATTCAAAATTTAATTGATGATTTTGAGGTTCATGATGAATCTGGTAAAAAGACTTTAGCTATTATTGACATTTGGGATGGTAGTAAAACCATACAACTTGATTTTTTTGTTTGTAATAAAACTTATCTTTTAAACTTATTACCAGAAGAGGAAAGATTACTTGCAATACTGGAAGGAACAGAAATATTGGATCAATTAAATGTAATATTTAAGGAACATTTAAAAACAAATGATATAATAAAAATTTGTGATTTACACCGTATCAATAAAAATGAAAAAGGCTTAATATTATGCCAATTAAATTGTGAAGAATTAATTGATCAACCATTTTTAAAGGAATTGTCAAATAAAATATTCCTAACTGCTCATATTTCACAAATATTCCTATTTTTACAACCAGACAACAGAAAATCACTATTTAAAAAACAGGAAAATAATCAAACTAACTATTACCAACAAATTAAAACAGCTAATTCTAAACTACCAGGATTTTTTACTTATGACTTTCTAGCAATAGATATCCTCATTGAAGCATTCAAAAAAGCACGGGATGAAGATTTTAAACAAGCTGTAGAACAAGGGGGAAATTATGGTAATAATTATGTAAAACTATTAGCTGAAATGAATAATGTTTTAACCAATAAGAAAATTAATGTACAATCAGATTTATCTGGAATCAATTTTAAAATTGATGGTGATGAAACAGAACTTTATCCAGAAGATTTAAGTCACGGAGAATTAAAAAGATTATGTATTTATATGTGGTTAAAGTATAATAATATAAAAGATGCAATTGTGCTGATGGATGAATTAGAAATATCATTTCATCCAGATTGGCAATATCAAATAGTTAGAGATTTAGAAGAATGGGGTGCGACTAATCAATATATTTTAGCTACCCATTCCTATGAAATTTGTCAAGCGGTTACACCTGCTCATGTTAAGGAATTAGAACCAAAACTAGAACCAAAATTACAATCAAAAACAATTCAATAATTAAATAAAAACAAAATATGAGTCTTAATGAAACTGAACTTAAAGAACATTGTTTAAATATTATTAAATCTGCGAGAATCAGAAATAGAATAGTGATTCTCTGTGAAGGTGTGATTTCGGAAGTACAAGGGAGACGTTCACCGCAATTATACAAGCAAATGGAACAAATGCCAGATGCTAATTTTTATAGTGCTTGTGTACCTACATGGTGGAAAGAATACAGACCGCAATTTTTTAATTGTGGAGGTAGAAGTAGTGTCTTAAAGACATATTTTAAAATTCTAGAATTGCATAATGCTAACAGTAGTCAATCATTTTTAAATCCTGATCAACTTTTTGCTATTGTAGATTTAGATATTCAATCAGAAGAGATTAAAGAAGATTACAATTTTCAAAATACAGAAGATATTTTTTATCATCTTTATCATCAAGGAAATATCAATGAATCTAACACAGACTATCATCGTATTTGGGTGACTGGTTTAATTCATAAAGAGGCATATTTTTTATCCCCTGGTATTCAGGAAGTTTTTGATAATCATTATGTTAGTTATCCTTTATATAAAGGGAATGCTGTGAATTTAGAAAATATTTACTTAGACATGGTTAATGATATGACTAATGATAAAGAATTACAAGATCATTGGTCAAGGGTAATTCAGAGAATTAGTTATCTTGCTAATTTGCATGGTGTGGAAATAGATAAATTTCAATATTGCTGGAATCAAGAGTATTGTAATTATCAAAGTTTATATGATAAGCATAAATTAATTAATGGGTTGTTAATGTTGCTGAAATCTAAGGAATATTGGAAACAGATTTTACCCGATAATAATTGGCCGCATTCGGAACATAAATTTAGAGAACAGTTATCTTTAAAAATTGGTCAATTTTATTCAAAACAAGATGGAAATGTTGAAAATCATATTCCTTTTTTCTTTAAGACACTATATAAATTAATTGAAAAATAAAAATGAAAATTTTATAGTCGGCTGAAGCCGACTTTTGCTATTAGACTGGGAATTAATTCCCAGGATTTAAAAAATATGGTATCATTGAAAATATATGTATAAATATTATTGCCTCAACACAAACCAGTTAGAATCATCGTTAAAATTTGTAGATTAGGTTAATAAAATGCAAACCAGAAAAGTGAATCTTACTACATCCGATCAATTAACCACACAAGAAGCAGCTAAAATTCTCAATGTTTCCCATCCGTATCTGATTCAATTATTAGAATCTGGTGAAATTCCTGATCATAAAACGGGAAATCATCGCCAAATATTCTATCAAGATTTAATAGATTATAAAAATACAATTGATGCTAAACGTCAAGAAACTTTAGCAGAATTAGCAAAACAAGCTCAAGAATTAAATATGGGATATTAAATGCAAGCAATTGGTTTGATAGTTGTTTATGATGCTTGTGTTTTATATCCTGCACCTCTCAGAGATTTTTTGATGTGGTTAGCTTTAACTGATTTATTTCAGGCGAAATGGACTGAAAAAATTCATGAAGAATGGATGAATAATGTTTTAAAAAATCGCCCTGATCTGACTTATAAACAGTTAGAAAGAACGAAAAATTTAATGAATCAAAATGTTCGAGATTGTTTAGTAACGGGATATGAACAATTAATTGAGGAATTAGAACTTCCAGATGCAGATGATCGTCATGTTTTAGCAGCAGCTATTAAAAGTTGTGCTGAGATAATTGTTACTTTTAATTTAAAAGATTTTCCATCTGAATATATTGAAAAATATGGTATTAAAGCACAACATCCAGATGATTTTATTTGGAATTTAATTAAGTTTAATTCTGAGCTTGTTTGTCAAGCATTTAAAAATCAATTGAATACTTTAAAAAATCCCCCAATAACATCAGATCAATTATTAGATATTTTAATTAAACAACAACTTACTAAATCTATGGAAATTTTACAAGAATTACTGTTGTAGGTTGGGTTAAATGAAATACAAACCAACACATTTACTATTAGTGGATGTTGGGTTTCCTTGCGTCAACCCAACCTACAGACTAATAACTAATTTATCATCAAATTAAAACCTATCCACCCCCACAAACTGAGTAGATGAGACTTTCGCCGCTTCCCCACAGGTACGGGGTGTGGGAAAAATCTTCCCAGGGTTAGCCAAACCTTGAGGATTAAAAACAGCCCTTACCCATTGCATAGTTTCCAAATCTGCATCACTAAACATATCCGGCATATAACATTTTTTATCAGCACCAATGCCATGTTCACCGGAAATACTACCACCTACTTTCACACACAATTTGAGAATTTCTCCTCCCACTTCTTCCACCTTTTCTAATTCTCCAGGAATAGAATTATCAAACAAAATCAAAGGATGTAAATTCCCATCTCCCGCATGAAAAACATTTGCAATTCTGTAACCATGTTTTGCACCTAAAGCCTCAATTTCCTTTAAAACATAAGGTAATTGAGTCCGAGGAATTACCCCATCCTGTACATAATAATCAGGGCTGATATGTCCCGCTGCTGCAAAAGCCGCTTTTCTACCTTTCCATAATTTTAACCTGGTTTTTGGATCAGATGCAGTAGTAATATTTCTCGCTCCATTTTTTAAACAAATATCAGCAACCTTTTGTTTATTTGCGGCAACTTCTACTTCTAAACCATCAATTTCTACTAACAAAATTGCCGTCGCATCACGGGGATAACAATTAGTAGCAACCACATCTTCCACAGCGTTAATACTAATATTATCCATCATTTCCATACCACCAGGAATAATCCCCGCGCTAATAATATCAGAAACACTAGCTGCGGCAGCTTCAACACTGGTAAAATCTGCTAATAAAACACAAATTGATTCAGCCGTTTTGAGGATTTTTAAAGTTATTTCCGTCGCAATTCCTAAAGTTCCTTCTGAACCCACAAATACACCTGTTAAATCATAACCTGGCATTTCGGGAATTTGTCCACCAATATCAGCAATTGAACCATCAGGAAGGACAATTTTTAAACCTAAAACATGATTAGTTGTGACACCGTATTTTAAACAATGCACACCCCCGGAATTTTCAGCAATATTCCCACCAATAGAACAAATAATTTGACTAGAAGGGTCCGGTGCAAAATAAAAACCAGCACCGCTAACAGCTTGTGTTACCCAACTATTAATAATTCCTGGTTGCACAACTACACGCTGATTTTCTAAATCAGTTTTAAGAATTTGCCGCATTAAAGATGTGACAATTAAAACTGAATCTTCAACGGGTAATGCACCACCTGATAAACCTGTTCCTGAACCTCTAGCGATGAAAGGAACGGAATATTGATTACATATTTTGACAATTTCTGCTACTTGTTCAGTGGTGCGGGGTAATACTGCTACTGCTGGTTCTTGACGGTAGCTAGTTAAACCATCACATTCATAGGTTAATAGTTCTTCTTTGCGTTGAACTACTCCTTTTTCTCCGAGTACAGCGATGAATTTTTTGATGATGGGTTTCCAGTTGATTTGAGTTTTTGCTTGTTTTTTATCTTGGATAAGCATAGAGTTTTAATTATTGATGGTAGATGTTTTTATTTTCTCACGCAAAGACGCAAACGGGAGGAATGATACAATTATAATTGTAAATCGTTATTTTGGGTATTTTTACGGTATTAATTTACTAAATAAATGCTATATTTGCAATATTATTTAATCATTTCTTAATAAAATGAACTGATTATTTTCAGAGATAATTATAAAAAATAATTAATGGCTTAAATATTGGATTAATTGCTGTATGGATGCAGTATGAATATGTGAGAATTACCAGCAATTATGTAATCGAAAGTAATTTTAATAATAGTTTTGTAACCTATTAAATAAAATGTCAGGATGCCCATGAAAAATTTATTGACTAACCCTAGAAAAATAGAGCTATTAGGGGCTGAAGAAAAACTAATACAACTTATTAGTTCATCGAGGAATCATCAATGGCGCATTGCTTTATATTCCCATGATACAATGGGGTTAGGACATAAAAGACGGAATTTATTAATTGCCCAAACATTGGGATATTCACCATTAGAAACAGATATTTTAATTATTAGTGGGATTCAAGATAGTTGTAATTTCCCCATACCTTCAGGGGTAGATTGTTTGAGTTTACCAGCTTTGTCCAAAAATATAAATGGTGAGTACAAAGCCAGGAGGTTAAGTTTATCATTACAGGAGATTATCAAACTGCGATCGCAAATTATTCTCACCACTATGAAAAATTTTCAACCAGATATTTTTATTGTTGATAATGTACCCAGAGGTGCAGTTAGAGAACTAGAACCAACACTCAATTATTTACGTCATCAAGGAAAAACACACTGCATTTTAGGTTTACGAGATGTGTTAGATGAACCAGTTTCCGTCAAGCGAGATTGGAAACGGATGGAAAATGAAAAAGCGATTCAAACTTATTATGATGCAGTTTGGGTATATGGAGATCCTAGAATTTATGATTTAGCCAAAGAATATAATTTTCATTCAGAAACAATTAAAAAACTCCATTACATTGGTTATCTAGATCAACGAAAACGCCTCAAGTTTATTGATAGTGAAAGCATTCAGGCTTTTAAATCTCTCAATTTATCTGAAAAAAAATTAGCATTATGTTTAGTAGGTGGTGGACAAGATGGAGCGAATTTAGCAGAAACCTTTGCCCATACTCAACTACCACTAGATATGAATGGCATTATTTTAACAGGTCCATTTATGCCCAGAGAGGTACAACAAAAATTGCAAAAATTAGCGGCTAAACGTGATAATTTACAGGTATTGAAATATTTATCTGAACCCACACTTTTAGTCAATCGAGCAGAGCGGGTTATTGCAATGGGAGGATATAATACAACCTGTGAATTATTGTCATTTCAAAAAAAATCCCTAATTATTCCCCGCATCAAACCGAGAAAAGAACAATTTGTGAGAGCAGAACGTTTACAGTCTCTTGGTTTAGTGGATATGCTACACCCCCAAAACTTTACATCTGAAACATTAACAAATTGGTTAAATACAGAAACGAAAAAACCACAGGTTCGTAATTTTGTTAACCTCAATGGACTCAATCATATTTCTCAATTGATAGACGAAATACTCATAGATAAGTATTCAACTAACAAAAATCAGCTTTTTCAAAAAGTTAAAATGCAGTAGTTTTAATAGTTCACAAATACGAATTACCTATTACCTATTACCTATTACCTATTATGCCTATAATTGGTTACATTCTCAAACGTTATCCCCGCTATTCTGAAACCTTTGTAGTTAATGAAATTTTGGCACATGAAACAGCAGGTTTAAAGATAGAAATTTTCGCTTTAAGACCACCTAGCGACAGTCATTTTCAAAATATTATTTCTCAAGTTAGAGCGCCTGTAAATTACATTAAAAAACCAATTCAAGGCCGTGTGAGTCCATCTCTTAATAGTCTTGCTCCCACAGCGGCCAGTTATTTTTGGGCAGAATTACAAGAAGCTGCTAAAATCATTCCTGATTTTTGGTTAAAATTAGCTATTGCTGAAGGTGAACAAGCAAGCACTGTATACCAAGCTGCATGGTTAGCAAGGGAAGCAAAACTCAAAGGTATCACTCATTTACACGCTCATTTTGGTACTGTTGCCACCAGTGTAGCCAGGTTAGCTTCCCATTTTACAGGTATTCCCTACACTTTCACGGCTCATGCTAAAGATATCTTTCATGAAAGTGTTGATTTTGCAGATATGGAACGTAAATTACAAGATGCTGCGACGGTGGTAACTGTTAGTGATTACAACTTAAATTATTTACAAACAAAATATCCTCAAGCTAAACAAAAAATTCAACGTATTTATAATGGTTTGAATTTAGGAAGATTACAATATTCTGCACCTGCTCAACGTCTTCCCGTAATTATTTCTGTGGGGCGTTTGGTTGAGAAAAAAGGAATGTCTATTTTAATAAATGCTTGTGCAATTCTCAAACAAAAAAATTGTGAATTTCAATGTCAAATTGTGGGTACTGGTTCATTAGAAACGGCATTAAAAAAACAAATTCAAGATTTAGAATTGTCATCTTTGGTAGAAATTATTGGTCCACGTCCGCAAAATGAAGTGTTTCAATTAGTGCAACAAGCGGCTGTGTTTGCAGCACCTTATATAATTGGTAAAGATGGCAACAGAGATGGATTACCTACAGTTTTATTAGAAGCGATGGCTTTAGGAACTCCCTGTGTAAGTACGGATGTGACGGGTATTCCTGAAGTTGTTAAACATGGTGAAACTGGGTTGATTGTACCACAAAATAATGCTGAAAAGTTGGCTATTTCACTGCAAGAACTTCTCACTAATTCTGCTTTGCGGGTAAGGTTGTCAACCCAAGCTAGAAATTTAATTGTATCTGAGTTTGATATTGCTCATAATACTCAAATTTTACGAAAATTATTTTGATGAAGAGGAGGTTGGAAGGTGAGAGTTGCTTATGTTTGTGCTGATTTGGGGATTCCTGTGTTCGGCAAAAAAGGCTGTTCTATTCATGTACAGGAGGTGATGAGAGCTTTACAAAAACAAGGTTGTGATGTGGAATTGTTAGCGACTCGTTTAGGAGGAATAGGACCGCCAGATTTAGGTGATATTGTTGTTCATCAATTGCCAAATATCCCCAAGGGAGAAATATCTATCAGGGAAAAAATGGCTTTGGGAATTAATGATGATTTGGTTGATAAGTTAGAGGTTTTGGGAAGTTTGGATTTTGTTTATGAACGTTATTCTCTGTGGAGTTATGGGGCAATGGAATTTGCCAAAATAAAGGGAATTGTTGGTTTGTTAGAGGTTAATTCTCCTTTGATTATAGAACAAGCAAAGCATCGTGGGTTAATAGATATTGATGGGGCAGAAAAGGTGGCAAAACGAGTTTTTAAAGCTGCTACTGCTGTGATTACTGTTTCTGAGGAAGTGAAAAAATATGTGATGAATTATGTGGAGGATGATAAAATTTATGTAATTCCTAATGGTGTAAATCCTGAAAGGTTTTCTAATATTAATAATTCCACTAATTCAGAAAACTTTACTGTGGGATTTTTGGGGAGTTTGAAACCTTGGCATGGTTTATCAATACTCACCGAGGCTTTTTTTAGACTTCATCAAAAAATTCCCCAAGCGCGACTTTTGATTGTGGGTGATGGTCCAGAAAGGGAAAAGATAGAAAGGGAATTATTGGCTAGAGGATTAGATAGTTATACTCAATTTACTGGGGCGATAAATCCTGAACAAGTTCCCGAATTATTAGCAAAAATGGATGTAGCAGTTGCACCTTATCCACCACAAACAGACTTTTATTTTTCACCTTTGAAAGTGTATGAATATATGGCGGCTGGTTTACCTGTGGTAGTGAGTAAAATTGGACAATTAGTGAATTTAATAGAACCAGAAATTGATGGTATTTTTTGTCCTCCCGGTGATGATATCGCCCTAGCAGATGCTTTAGAAAAATTATGGCGATCGCCTACACTCCGTCAAAATCTTGGACAAGCTGCACGTCAAAAAGTCATGAAATATCATACCTGGGATACCATAGCTAAACAAATTTTACAGATAGCCAAATGTTATGGGGGTGTAAAAGGATAAAATGACAAAATCCCTTAAAAAAACTATTCCAGGTCTGTGGGAAATTTTAGCTTATTTCTGTCCAGAAATTCGCCCCCACTATAAACTATTAATAATTTCCGCGATCGCCTTAGTTGCAGATATTGTACTCAGGGTACTAGAACCTTGGCCACTCAAGTTTGTATTTGATTATGTTTTAATTAACAATAATCAACCAATTAATATTCCCATCATCGGCAATTTACAACCCATTAATTTACTGACTATTTCCGCACTTTCATTCATGATCTTGACAGGATTACGTGCCTTAGCAGCCTATTTTAGTACAGTCACATTAGCCACAGTTGGCAGTCGTGTCATGGCGAAAGTTAGAGATAATTTATATCGTCATCTGCAAGATTTATCTTTAAGTTATCACACCCAAACTCGTAGCGGTGACTTAATTATTAGAGTCAGTAGTGATGCCAGTAGTTTACAAGAAATCATGATTACCGCAGCATTACCCCTGATAGTTAGTATACTCAGTCTTTTAACAATGATAACGGTGATGTTATGGATTAATTTTAGCCTTACCTTCATATCACTTCTCACCTTACCTTTATTTTGGTTAATCACCAATCGTCTCAGTCAAAAAATTAAAAACTCCTCATTAAAACAACGTCAACAAGAAGGTACTGTTGCTGCTATTGCGGCTGAATCTATTGCTGCCATTAAATTAGTAAAAGCTTTGTGGTTACAAGAAGCATTTGCCCAAGTATTTTCCCAACAAAATCAACGTAGCCTCAAAGAAAGTGTCAAAACTCAAAAACTATCAGCCAACTTAGAAAGAAGCGTAGATGCCATCATAGCTTTAGGAACAGCAATTGTACTTTGGTATGGTTCTTGGTTAGCATTGCAAAAAACACTCACCCCAGGGGATGTACTCATATTTATCACCTATTTAAAAAATGCCTTCAAACCCATTCAAAACTTTGCTAAATACACCAGTAGACTAGCAAAAGCTGCCGCTTCCGGGGAAAGAATTTTAGATATCTTAAAACAAAAACCAGAAATTACAGACTTACCAAATGCCATTCCCGCGCCAAAATTTCAAGGTGAAATTAGTTTTGATCATGTTCACTTTAATTATCAACCAGGACAAACTTTATTAACAGACATTAACTTAAACATTCAACCAGGAAAAACAATAGCCATTGTCGGTACTTCTGGCAGTGGAAAATCCACATTAATGAACTTATTATTACGACTTTATGAACCTACTTCCGGTAAAATTTGCATTGATGGTAGAGACATTAGAGAATACACATTAGCATCATTCCGCCCACAAATCAGCGTAGTTTTACAAGAGAGTATCTTATTTGCCGCCACCATCAAAGAAAACATAGCTTATGGTATTTCAGAAGTATCAGATGTAGAAATTGAAAATGCAGCGCGTTTAGCAAATGCACATAAATTCATTCAAAAATTACCCCAAGGATATAACACATTAGTAGGAGAAAGAGGAGCAACATTGTCAGGAGGACAACGCCAAAGAATTGCGATTGCTCGTGCAGCTATTCGTCAAACTCCCATCCTCATTTTAGACGAACCCACCACAGGTTTAGATAAAAACAACGAAAAAAACGTCATTGAATCTTTACAAAAACTCTCCCAAAACCGCACCACATTTTTAATTACCCATAACCTGAACTTTGCCACCTATGCAGATGAAATAATTTACCTCAAAAATGGCCAAATAATAGAACAAGGAACACACACAGAACTAATGCAAAAAAATCATCACTACGCAACACTACATCAACTCCAAAACACAACCCAAAATCAAACCTTACAAAAAACACAAATCAATTAAAAAATAAAGGGAGCATCCCAACTTCGCAAAAATAACTCAGCCACACCAAAAACTCTCTGCGACTCTCTTACCTTTGTGTCCTTTGCGCCCTTTGCGGTTCATTAAAAAAACAATACTCAACTAAAATGAAAGATCCCCAAATACCCTTTCTCTCAACAACAATTGACCCTTTACAAGTAAAAAAACAATTCACCCAAAACCTACAAATAACCCAAAACACCCAAATTGAAAAAATCCAAATAATTCGCCACAAACCCGGAAGACGCTGTTTAATAGAATATCAATTAATCAACGAACATAGACAAAAAATCACATTAATCGGAAAAATCCGAGCCAAAGAAACAGACATTAATAGTTATCAACTCCAAAAAACTTTATGGGAAACAGAATTTAATGAAAACAGCACTGACGGAATTTCTGTACCTGAACCTGTGGGTATAATTCCCGAATGGCAAATGTGGTTACAGCGTAAAATTGAAGGTGTGACATTTACGAAAAGATTAACAACCAATCAAGATTTTTTAAATTCAAAAATTGCCGAAATTGCCCATAAACTACACACAACTAATATTCCTCCCCATCGTTCTCACACAATGAATGATGAATTAAAAATATTACATGATAAAATCCCCTTAGTTTGGGAAAAAAATCCCCAATGGCAAGAACGATTAGAAAGAATTTTAGAGGAATGTAATCAATTAGGAAATAGCCTGATAGAAAACCAAACCTGTGGTATTCATAGAGACTTTTATCCAGAGCAAATTATTGTTAATAATCAACGTTTATATTTAATTGATTTAGATTTATATTGCCAAGGAAACCCAGCATTAGATATTGGTAATTTTATTGCCCATATCCAAGAATACAGCTTGCGGGTGTTTGGTAATGCTAGATATTTACAAGATTTAGAAACAGCTATAATTCAAAGATTTATACAACTGACAAGTGAGGAATTTAGAGTAGCAATTGAAATTTATACCACATTAACATTAGTCAGACACATTTATATTAGCAGTTTATTTTTAGAACGTGCTGTTTTTACGGAATCAATATTAAACCTATGCGAACAACGTTTAAATATAATTGATAATTTGTAAGATGTTTTTATTTTCTCACGCAAAGGATCAAAGGTGCAAAGGTAAGAAGGGATTTTTAATACATGATATACCATTAGTTTTTTGTTCTATTCCTTTCCTTATGCTACACTATTAAAATACAAATAAAATATCATACCTCTCTCAGTTTTGATTAAGATTACAGTTTCTTATTCGTTTTTAGCAATAATTAATTATAGCTATGCCTTACAGTGATTTTACACTTAAAAAAGTCCGCCAAGATTTAGCAATTACTATCCATGAAGGCGGAAGATTTTTTCCAGATATTCCACCTGTAGAAGCAGATAATTTATTACGTCAAGAACTAGAAGATGGTTTACCATTGGTACTAGCACGGGGTAGTGAAAAAGCACGTTCTGAATGGATTATTAGCCCTGTATTAACAGCAGTGAGAAGATTATTAAATCGTCAAGTTAGTCTGTTTTCTGGGGAAGATTTTACTGTTGATCCCAATTTGGGACTTAATGGTATTTGTGATTTTTTGATTAGTAAATCACCTACTCAATTAGAAATTCAAGCCCCGGTTATTATCATTATAGAAGCAAAAAAAGAAAATCTTAATGGTGGTTTAGGTCAGTGTATCGCGGAAATGGTAGCTGCTCAAAAATTTAATGCTGCCAATAATATAAATATTCCGACTATTTTCGGTTCAGTCACCAGTGGTACAGCTTGGAAATTTTTAAAATTAGATGGTAATTCAGTGACTATTGATATTACTGAATATCCATTACCACCAGTTGAGCCAATTTTAGGGTTTTTGCTGTGGATGTTATCACCAAATACAGGAATTTTACATTCCGAAAATACTTAAATTATGTTTTGATTTTCTCACGCAGAGTCGCAGAGAGGAAGAGAGATTTTTAGGCTACTCCATAATCTGTATAGGGACGTTTATAAGGAGGATGTAAACCTAGTATGATATCTTCTTTGGGTACTCCCATTTTTACTAAATCTGCGGCGGGATTTTCTTCTGTTAAATTTTGTTGTAGCCAAATTTTGCCGTTTTTAATATCTAGATGGATGATAGTTATATACACGCGGTTTAAATGTTCCCATCCCACGTTCATCCATTGATAATGGTCATTTTCTGTATCAAAAATGAGTTGTACATCTACTTCTTCGGTGGAAAGATCATCTTTGGCGTAATTTGTGAGTAAGGTTTTAATGTATTCTCGATATTGGGTTATTTTATCCATTTGATAATTACCTCATTCTCTGGTTCATATACCACTAATAAAACTTGATACCTTTTGAGAGCGATTTGTGTAAACTCAAGTTGAAAAAATGTCTGATACACTTCAAATGGAACTGCCATATATAGTATACGATCTGGTTCAATAGCTTCTAAAGCAAGACGATAACTGAGAAACTGACCCAAAGCAGCGTAAAAATCGGTAATAGCCGAAGGATTAATAAAACTTTTGATTTCTACTGCTATTTTCTCATTTTCTCTTTCAGCAGCAATTACTTTTTCAGCACCTAAGTCAATTTTAAATTTGACGTTACCAAATTTGAATTGTAGTGGATCATCTGTAATTAACCACTGCTCTTTTTGTAAAGCGGTTTTTACTGCTTCGTGAAATATATCTTTTGCAGACACTAATTTATGTTACCTCACTACTCAACTTGAAGTTTTGCTAATATCTCTAAACGTTTCAGATAATTTTTCATGTCTTGAGAACTATTTGTAGGAATACAACCATCATTATAAAGATAGATGATGTCTGTATTGGAATCACCATTCCAAGATAATTTTGCTGCTGTTTTTGAACCTAGTCCTTTCAATTTTACACAAATAGGATACTTTTCATACTCGATATGCTCTAGGGTATTAAAACCTAATGGTTTATATCGCCTATTCAGAACTACATATCGTCCATCTGATTGTTTCTGAAGGCAATAAGGAAAAAAGATTGCTCTAAATTCAAGTGACATATCTTTTACTTAATTCAAAAATTACCATATTTATTATACATTGAAATAGTCAAAATACCTGAATCAACTCTTATTTATGACTGATTAACTCAAAACTAATAGAACCTAAATAATCAGCAGGTACAATATTATTCAAAACCAATAATTCGGGAATCATAACTCGCAATTTTTCTGTTAAAACTTCAATTGTAGAAGATTCTGTAACCAAACCTGGTACATCTTCGCTAGTTGCAACCCAAACTTCCGCTTCTGCATCCCAGAATGCTGAAATTTTATAAGTTGTTTGGTTCATGATCAAAAACTCCAAAAACTCAAAACTAAGCCACAGCAAAATCAGTATACTGCCTAATGTTTGGATCATGAAAAGCTAAAACAATATCTTCTTTAGGAACACCAGCTTTAACTAAATCTGTAGCAATACCATTTTCTGTCCAATCTTCCTCAATCCAAAATTTACCATCTTTCAAACGTACATAAACCGTCATTCCTGTAATTCTTTCGCCATTTTGCCAGCCCAGATTCATCCAAATATAATGACCATTTTCTGCATCTATAATTAAAAATGTTTCCATATCTTTTTGAGGACGGTGCTGACAAATTTCAATATATTTATTTAAAATTTTTTTGATCAATTTTGGATATTCATTTAATTTATCCATTGTTTAACCTCTTCTATTTCTGTATCTACAATAAAAGGATCATCTGTAATCATCCAGCCATCTTTTATCAGTGCATTTTTAACAGCATTGTGAATTAAATCTAACTTAGGCATAATCTAATTATATATCAAAATTTAGCAAAATAAAGGTAAGATATGACTATTTTTTTTCTCTCTTCTTCCCTCTTCTCTTCCTTCGTGTCCTTCGCGTTCTTCGTGGTTCAATCCTATCTTTTTTTTAACGAACCGCTCCAGACGCAGAGAACGCAGAGAAAGAAAAATTTTTATCTTCTTCTCTTCCTTTGCGTCTTTGCGTGAGGAAATTCCTCTAAATAACTTTAATACTTCCTCTCTTTTGGTTCAAACATATTCACCACTACCGGCATATATTGAATATCAATTCCCGCAGGTGAATAATAAGCCATTGTATGTTTCAAAAACTTCCCATCATCTCTATTGGGAAAATCTTCCCGAAAATGCGCCCCCCTACTTTCTTGCCGATTAAATGCTGATTGTAAAATCGTATTTCCCACCACCATTAAACTTTTTAATTCCAAGGCTTCTACTAATTCTGTATTCCAACAACTGCCTTTATCATCTAAATAAATCTCATCATATTTCTGTTGTATTGCTCCTATTTTATCCAACCCTTCACCCATTAATTCTGAAGTTCTAAATACTCCACAAAATTGAGTCATTGTGTCTTGAAATTCTTGGCGAATTTGATTTATGCGATATTTTCCAGTTTGATCTAATAAACTTTGAATTTCTTGTTTTGCTTCTGTTATGTATTGTTGTTCATTTATTGCTGGTAATTTACGGTTCTGCACATATCTGGCTATACTCACTCCTGTACGTCTGCCATAAACTACACATTCCAATAGCGAGTTACTACCTAAACGGTTCGCTCCATGCACAGATACACAAGCAGTTTCCCCAGCGGCAAAAAACCCTTCTACTAACTCATCGGCATTGCGGCGCACTTGTCCATCAGTGTTCACTGGTATACCACCCATGCAATAATGAATGGTAGGGCGTACTGGCATGGGTTGGGTGACTGCATCTACACCAACTAAACGGTGTGCTTCTTCCCAACAAAAGGGTACACGACTCATGATTTTTTCTTTACCCATGTGTCGCAAGTCCAGGTAAACAAATTTACCTCCTGCACTTCCGTCAGGATTAATACCTCTCCCTGCGCGAATTTCGTAGGCGATCGCCCTAGATGTAATATCACGGGGTGCAAGCTCCATCCGGCTTGGGGCATAATTAGCCATAAAGCGATCGCCTTGAGCATTGATTAAATAAGCACCTTCCCCCCGCACCGCTTCGGAAATTAATACCCCCACCGGATACAACCCTGTTGGGTGAAATTGCACAAACTCCATATCTTCCAAAGGTAAACCCGCTAATGCCGTCATTGCCAAACCATCACCAGTGGAAGCATAATCATTAGAAGTAGTGTTATAAACGCGACCATATCCCCCCGTTGCAAACATCACGGCTTTAGCCCGCACTACTTCAATATGCCCATCTACCAAGTGAAACATCACCAAACCTTTCGCTTCACCATCTTCTAAGATCAGGCGCATTACATACCACTCTTGGTAAATTTGCACACCATAACGCCGCAAATTATTCACTAATTCATGTAAAATGGCATGACCGGTTTTATCCGCAGCGTAACAGGTGCGATTATGGGAATGGCCACCAAAAGCCCTTTGTGCAATTCTCCCATCCGGTAAACGGGAAAATAACACCCCCAAATGCTCTAAATCAATCACCACATCCGGTGCTTCCTGTGTCAGAATAGCTACAGCGTCTTGATCCGCCAAATAATCAGAACCTTTCACCGTATCAAAAGCGTGTGCTTCCCAGCTATCTTCAGGATCAACATTTTTCAAAGATGCAGCCATCCCACCTTGAGCAGCTACAGAGTGGGAACGAATCGGATGAGTTTTGGCAACTAAAGCTACATTTAAACTAGGGTTAATACGGGCAATTTCTAAGGCCGCTCGACATCCCGCTAAACCACCACCAACAATAATTACATCATGTTCTAACATTTTCAATCCCCTTATTTTTAATCCTTAATTCCAAAAAAATACCCTGTCTATCAACAGGGATGTTATCTTATTGATTATTTTCTTGCCATTACCCATTACCCATTACCCATTACCAATATTAACTGGTAGCTTCAATAGGTTTTTGCTGGGAAATATTACCGGGTATCGGTTCAGTTTTTGTTCCCGGTTCTACCGCCGTTAATTCAATATGATTTAACAACGTTGTCACAAAAGCAAACAGTAAGAAAGGCAAAGTAAGAACTATTACAAGTGCTACAGTAGCTAAAGCATAAACCGGTCTTCTTGCTCCCATCAACGCCAAAGCTGAAGCTAAACTAATGGTAATGGTAATTAACCAAGCAATGATTTGACCGTAAATATCACCAAAAGTTAAAGTACAGACAAACCGATAGTTTTGAATATTATTTTTATTCATCTGAATTGCCTCAAGTTTATCCTATTGGTTCTACCTTAAAACTATGTTTGGCTGACTGACGATTTCTCAATATTTTTCCAAGGTTTGTAATATCACTTAACAATCTGCGGCTTAACCCTAAGATCACATTTTTTGTCTTCCTTGTTTCACCATAGCTATCAGTGTTTGGTGAGCATCTTCCGCATCTGCTAAAGTATGGTCAAATTGAATCCGTACAGGAAAAGTTTTTTCATTACTTTTTACACTTAAATTCATGCCTTCCGCATCAATTGATAACATTTCCGCTGCTGTGGCATCCTTAAAGTCACTAAAAGCCTGAGCATATATGATGACAGCATCTGCGTGATCTTCATTCATATGTTTGCAGATACGAGAGCTAATTTCTGGAGAAAACTGATCAGACATGATTACTTTCCTTGTTCTATCTAAATATGTTGAAAACTCCGGCACGGAACTTTTTTTCAAGTATAATAAGTTAACAGGAAATTTCAACAGATGTTAATTTTTATGGTAAGGAAGCATCAAACTAATAATATGATCTCATAACAAATTTGTTTATTCAATTCAATTCAAGTCAAGGCAATAGCGGATGAGCGACACTAACCCACGCAGAATAATTATAGGGGATGTACATGGTTATTATCATGGTTTAATGAGACTCCTAGACAAAATTGCACCCACATCAACAGATAAAGTGTATTTTTTGGGAGATTTAATAGATCGTGGTCCAGAAAGCGCACAGGTAGTAGATTTTGTCAAGCAAAATAACTACCCCTGTTTGCTAGGTAATCATGAGCAAATGCTTTTGAGTGCATTAAGTGGTGGTTTTAGCTCCAGTCAAGGCATACAAGCATGGTTGTTTAGTGGTGGACAAGCAACTATTACCAGCTACAAAACAGCCCAAATCCCTACAGATCACATAGAATGGTTGAGACAATTACCCACATATATAGATTTAGGAGATGTGTGGTTAACTCATGCTGGTGTAGATCCCAATAAAGCTGTTACCGAGCAAACCACCGAAGAATTATGTTGGATACGTGATGAATTTCACAGTATGGAATTGCCTTATTTTACCAATAAGTTGATTGTTGTCGGTCATACAATCACCTTTACTTTACCGGGAGTTGCACCAGGGGAACTAGCCCAAGGAGCGGGTTGGTTAGACATTGATACCGGTGCTTATCATCCCCGTAGCGGTTGGTTAACTGGTTTAGATATTGATAACCAAATGGTCTATCAAGTCAATGTTTTTAATAATCAAGTACGTAATTTACCCCTAGAAGAAGCTATGACTAAAATTGACCCCTCAAAAATTAAAGGTGGTAATCGTCGTAGACAAAGAGTTTAAACAAATCAATTCAGTTACAGGCTGGAACTTTCACCAGCCATAGCTAAATCTTTAGTACCACATTGAACGAACTCTAGCTTTATAAGCAGCGTTATCTAAACCATCTCTGTTGGTACTGGGTTGTTGTTGTATTTTTCCTGCCAAGGATCTAACGCGATCGCCCGCTCCTGGGTGGGTACTCAAAAATGTAGGAATGGAACTTCTACCTTGTAACTTTTGCATAAAAGAAACCATTGCTGATGGTGCATAACCAGCCCTGGTTAAAATTTCTAATCCTCTATTATCAGCATCATATTCATCTTGGCGACTGCGAGGCCTCCTGAGTGCTAATTCTACACCCAGACCCACTGCACGGTTACGATCTAAACCAGCTAAAGTAGCAACACCAGAGGCGATCGCCTGTTGTCGCATTTGTTTAACTAAATGTCTACCTTGAATATGCCCTATTTCATGTCCCATCACACTGGCCAATTCCGCCTCATTATCCGCAGCTTCAATTAAACCAGTATGTACATAAACATAACCACCAGTAGTAGCAAAAGCGTTAACTGCATTATCTTCAACCACCTGGAAAGTATAGCGGACATTTCGGCGATCGCCACTATTTTCCACTAACCTATTACCTATACTCTGAATATAGCCAGTTAACTGCTGATTTCTAGAAATTCTCACCTCTTGACGTACCTGATCATTAATCTGTGTACCTAGTTCATATTCCTGACGAGGAGATAAATTCTGCAATTGATATACTTGCACACCTCTGAGTAAAAAAGGTAATAACTCTATTGCCTGAGTTGGTACAGCAGTAGTTAAACATAAACTTACAGCAACGACTAGGGAAATGGCAGGATAAAGTAAACTTCGTCGCCATGAACGATATTTTTTTAACAATTCATTCCAGTTAATCATAATCAAGTTAAAACAGATAAATGTGAAAACCTAAAATCAGCGACGTATTCATATATTACTAAGTTTCAATTACAACTCTAAGTAGGTAGGCTTTAAAAATTGTCGTTATGACAAGGGAACAGGGAAGAGCTTTTTTGGATCTTTTACTTTTCGTTACATATTTCGGTTTTTTATGTTCACTTACTCATATCTGTCACGGCACAAAATCCACAGAGAAAAAAATCTTTATCAGAAAAACCTGATCAGTCTAAGCTATGATCAAAAACTGCAAATTATCCTACTCACAGAATTTTACTTCCTCAATTTTCTCATCCAAACACTGACAACTGTGATAGGCTATAGCTAAATTCTAACATCAACCACTTTAGGTTATTAAAAAACCTCTACCTTAAACAAATTAAACTATGTCAATTTTAGATTCTAAAGGTCGTTTATTCGGTAAAATCAACCTACTAGACTTAGGTGCTGCACTTGTAATCTTAATGGTTATAGTTGGTATATTTATATTTCCCGGAACTTCCGGTTCTGTAGCGCAAGTTGGTACAAAAACAATTCCTATTGAAGTAGACTTAGTAGTACGTGGTCTTAATGTTAGAGATCCTCAGCGATTATTTGCACAAGGATTTACTAAAGGTGGCAAAACTAACGTCATCATCCGTAATCAACCCTACGGACAGATTGCCATTAAATCTATTCAAGAACTACCAAGAACTATCACCGTCCCCCAACCCGATGGAACAGTTAAAGAATTACCAGATCCCAGAGCAAATAACTTTAGTACCGATTTCCTCTTAACCTTAGAAGGAAAAGCTACCCTCACTGATAACGGACCAGTGTTAGGTAATAGCAAAGTTAAAATTGGGATGCCCTTTGAATTAGAAGGTTTTAACTATAACTTCAACTCTTCCGTCATTGATATTCGCTTACAGGAAAAATAATTTTCTCCTCTCCCTGTCTTCTAGTAATAAGTATTAACTGTGGTTTTTGTGTTAATCTAAACAAGAGAACCACAGTTTACACTTGAATAAAAATTAATCCATCTCCTACTTTCAGATATTTGCCAAAATTACTGTGTTATTAAAAGCAAACTTAAACATCTTCATTTTACAAACAATATAAACGCGGTGTATCATGTTAAACCAGGCTAACCAATCAAATCAAATACAAACCTTGACAGAAACGAAACAAAAGCCTGACAGTTATGCAACAAAACAACCCACTTACACATCAGGTTTCTCAAATCAACTTGAAAAAAATACCCATTCCCAAAATAAGTTTTTACCTGAATGTATTAGATTAAACTTTAACGACTTAAAACCATTTGAAAAACTTAACGACCAATTTCAAGAATTAGGAATAGTATTTGACAATTGCCTAGTTATACAGCCTTCTAACCCATCATTTCCTAGTTTATCAGGTCTAAAAGTTATTATGGCATCTCCTAAAAGTGGATTAATGGAAATCAGCTTTTTACGCCCTGTCAACTGGGTGAGTGGTTTAGTAACTAGCTCACAACGCCTAGTAATTTATGCTCATAATCAGAATGGAGAAATAGTAGATAAATCAGTCTTACCAAAAGCTAATTTGGCAAATTCTGACTCGGATATACCTCCCAATGTCATCTTATCTGTCAGTGCAGAAAACATCACAAAAGTGAAATTTATCTGCTTCGATGGTAACTTTACCCTCGATGAATTTAGGTTTTGTGTTTCCACCTAAAGCTAAGGAAAAACTTAGCCACATTCGTCACACCCTTGTCAATAGTTAAATCCTAAATATATTCTAAATCAGTTCATATTTTAGCCACATTAGTTAGGTACAAACTGTGAGTCAAGCTTCGTCTTTTTGGCTGCAACTAATTCAGCAACTTCCAGAACTCAAGACAGGAAGCTTAAAACAACAAAATTTAAAACGTTTTTATGAACCAGGTAACATTCTGGGATTATTAACATTTATCGTTGCTATGCTGTTTTGGAACTGGAAGTTGCTAATAGCACTTTTGATCGGTATTGGAGTCATGTTATTTGCTTACTCCATACCCAAATGGAACTGGGACATCAACTGGTCAGAAATTCGGCAATTTTTAAATAGTCCCAAAATTCGATTAGCTTTAGCCGTTGTCAGTGGAGGAATTACAACCTTTATGAGCTACATGGCGATCGCCATTGGGCTGAATTCTCCCAACATTTGGATTGCTACAGGTGCTATTTTACAAGGATTGGGAACAGTCGTAACTCTAATTTTATTAGTTTGGCAAATCTTTAATTTTCAAGGATATCAAGAAGAAGATCAGTTACAACAACTGCTAAATAATTTAACAGAAACAGACCCTTTAAAAAGACTACTAGCAGTGCGTCAAATCAATAAATTACTTACTCGTAAGAACTTTGATGATACTGTCAAACAAGATATCATTAATTGCCTAAAAATCCTTTTAGGTAGAGAAGAAGAAACAGCAATTCGTGAAGCAGTTTTGTATAGTTTACAAAGTTTAGATATTCTACAAACTCCTGTTGTTAATTCTTCTCAACCACTCGCACCCATACCCAAAAAAGTTAAGCACAAAGTCTATTAATCAGTTATTAGGTG
>RDXV01000195.1 GCA_004292695.1 Nostocales cyanobacterium
CCCCTGTGGTTGCCCACCCCCTGTGGTTGCCCACCCCCTGTGGTTGCCCACCCCCTGTGGTTGCCCACCCCCTGTGGTTGCCCACCCCCTGTGGTTGCCTTCTGACAAAACAAGTAAAAATCTAACTGATAAATATTATGACATTACTATTAGCGGGAGACATCGGCGGTACAAAAACAATTTTAAGACTGGTAGAGTCTACAGAGTCTTCTGGTTTAAAAACTTTATATGAGGAAAGTTACCGTAGTAGAGATTTTCCTGATTTAGTGCCAATTGTACAAAAATTTCTGGCAGATGCCAATTTATCTACTCCAGAAAAAGCTTGTTTTGCGATCGCAGGACCTGTAGTTAATAACACTGCTAAATTAACTAACTTAGCCTGGTTTTTGGATACAGAAAGATTATCCCAACAATTAAATATTCCCACTGTTTCTTTGATTAATGATTTTGCCGCAGTGGGTTATGGTATCTTTGGTTTAACTACTCAGGATTTAGTTACTTTACAAGTTGGTAAATATCAACCCGATGCACCTATGGGTGTAATTGGTGCAGGTACAGGTTTAGGACAAGGTTTTTTAATTAAACAGGGTAAACAATATCAAGTTTTTCCCTCTGAAGGTGGCCACGCAGACTTTGCACCTCGCAATGAGTTAGAGTTTCAATTATTGAAATATCTACTTAATAGACATGATATTCAACGGGTATCTGTAGAAAGGGTAGTTTCTGGTTTAGGAATTACATCAATTTATCAATTTTTACGCGATCGCCAAATAGACACCGAAAACCCAGAAATAGCCCAAATCGTCAAAACCTGGGAACAAGAAGCCGGCAAAGCCGAAAAAACCGTAGATCCGGGTGCAGCTATTGGTAGCGCAGCATTAGCAAAAGGCGATCGCCTCAGTGAACAAACTATTAAATTATTCGTCGAAATATACGGTGCTGAAGCCGGCAACCTAGCCTTAAAACTCCTACCCTACGGAGGATTATACATAGCCGGTGGTATCGCTCCTAAAATTTTACCATTAATGCAAGATGGTAGTTTTATGTTGAATTTCACCCAAAAAGGCAGAATGCGTTCTCTTTTAGAAGAAATTCCCGTTCACATAATTCTCAATCAACAAGTAGGATTAATAGGTGCGGCTTTATTTGCCTCAAGGTTATAAAACAGTTATCAGTTATCAGTTGAAGAAGGGAATAGGGAATAGGGAATAGGGAATAGGGAATAGATGAACTCTTTACTGTCACCTGTCACCTGTTACCTGTCACCTGTCACCTGTCACCTGTCACCTGTCACCTGTCACCTGTCAACTATCAACTATCAATCATATTCCCTATCTCAATGGAAACACACTTTTAGCAACCTCTAAATACTTACAATAGTCAATTATTGATCTGGGAAAGATACTAATATGAAAATGAAACTTTTTTTCCTGCCTTTGATTACAGTAACCTTATTATATAACGGTTTCGTTTCCGCAGAAATTTCTAAACATCAACTCATTGCAAATCATAAGCAACCAAAAGATACAGAAATTATCAAAAAATCAGAATGGAAAATATTTACTCCCCCAGATAAAAGTTTCCAAGTTTTAATGCCAGGAAGACCAAAAACAGATACACAAATCCAAAAAACCAGAATGGGAGAAATCAATATAGAAATATTTGCTATCCAACCTCCAGAACAAGAAGTTGCTTATTTAGTCACATATAATGAATTTCCCTACAGCTACGCTAAAATGACCAGTCCGCAAAAAATATTAAATGATGCCAAAGCTAACACTTTAATAACTACTCAAAGTAATCTAATTAGTAGTAGAAATATCCGCAGTTCTAATGGTCATCCAGGACTAGAAATTAAATATATAGATTCCGTAGGGAAAGTCACTACTAATAGAATGTATGTTGCTGAAGGTAGATTATATCAAGTAATTGCTATCGTTTCCCGAAAACAAAGAGAAAATTTAGATAAAACAATTACTGGATATTTGAATTCTTTTCAAGTAGTTTTGAGAAGGTAAATTCAGTTATCAGTTATCAGTTATCAGTTATCAGTTATCAGTTATCAGTTATCAGTTATCAGTTATCAGTTATTAGTTATCAGTTGAGAAAGGGAACAGGGAAAAAGTGACAGGTTACAGTAAGTAGTTATATTTTGAATTGTTGATGACTAATAACTAATAACTAATGGCTAATGACTAATAACTATCTTGTTGCTGAAGAATTTACAGTTTTGGGTTTTGCCTTTTGTTGTTGATATAAATTTACAACCTTTTTCACATAATCACCAGTAAAACCCTTATCACAACCTGTATAAAGTCCGGTCATCCACCAACAAGCAGCACCACGTACAGCAGCTATTTCATTATTTTTAGTAGCTGTAAATTGATTGGTTAACTCTCGTTTTACAATACAAGAAACCACTTGACGGGTAAGTTTTGGATCATTCTCAAATTGAGATGTTGATAACTCTTTTTTCAAACAGGTTTTTGACCAACCTTTTAACGTTTCTGGTTTAATTTGCCAGTCAGTGTGATAACCAGGAGTAGGCTTTTTCCTTTGTGGTGCAGCTAGTCTTAATGCTTCTACCATTGCAGCAACTTGAGTATCAGAAACCGCTGATTTTCGGGTTTGTGTTTGGGTTTGTGCTTGAACTGTTAATGGTGAAAATCCTACACTGATAATAATTCCTGCCAGTAAAGATTGAATTACTTTGTTTTTCATGTTTTTATATCTGTATTTCAAACCATGAAATATCATACTATAAAAACTGATTTATCAGATCCCCGATTTCTAAAATTCATCATTAATTTATGGATAAGTTGAAATAAAAAGTCGGGGATCTATTGGTAATTTTTAAGAAATTAAACTTTCTATTTCCTCTGCTTTCGTGGGTAGACTAGCAGTTAAAACCTCACAACCTTCCTCAGTAACTAAAACATCATCTTCAATTCTAATTCCTCGCACATCCGCAAATTGTTCTAAACGTTCCCAATTGACTAAATATTGATATTGATCACGGGTTTTAGGATTATTTAAAATTGCAGGAACTTGATAAAATCCTGGTTCAATTGTTACCAACATTCCCGGTTTTAAAGGACGATTTAACCTTAAATAACTTAACCCAAAGCGATCGCTTCTTTTCCTTCCTTCTTCATATCCCGCTAAATCTCCTAAGTCTTCCATATCATGAACATCTAAACCCAATAAATGGCCAATTCCGTGCGGGAAAAATAAACTATGCAAGTCCATTTTTACCAAATCTTCCGGTTTACCGCGCAAAATTCCCAAATCTACCAAACCTTCCGCTATCACCATCGCTGCTATTAAGTGAATATCCTTATATTCCATTCCCGGTGCAATGTTTTCAATACAAGTATCATGGGCTGCTAAAACCAGATCATAAATATCTCTTTGAGTGGGTGAAAACTTCCCAGATACAGGCCAAGTCCTGGTAATATCCGCCGCCCAACCACTCTCAGTTTCTGCACCCACATCAGCTAATAGTAAATCCCCTTGTTGCAGAGAGTGATAATAATGACCATTATGTAAAATTTCCCCGTGTACTGTTACAATACTGGTGTAAGCAGTGGTCATATTATTACTGATAATTACCGCTTCCATAGCTGCACGCACTTCAGCTTCTAATTTTGCTTTTTTAGTTGCAGCCATACCTGCTTTATGTGCTTCTACACTCACAGCGGATGCTTTACGTAATTCTACTAATGCTGCTTCATCGTGGGTAATACGTAATGTCACAATTGCCTTAGCTAAATCCAAATCTATTCCTTGTGGTAGTTGTCGAGGTAATACCCATCTGTCTAATAATTGAGATTGTTGTGTCCAAGTAGGTGCATCTTGAACCGCAACAGTAGCTGCATCTGCTAAAAAATCCTTTAATTCTGACATTGGTCTAGCATCATCAGCCCCTATTTTAGCTGCTATTTCCTCCCGACTGGGGGTTTCTCCATGCCAAAGGGTGCTGCTAGGGTCAGGATCATCTATGAATAGTTGCAGATTGCCCCTTTCTAGGCGAATGGCGGCGTTTTGTAGAGGAATTCCCGCAAAATAAAGGAAATGACTGTTAGCGCGGAAAGGAAAGGTATTTGCGGGGAAGTTACGGGAACTGCTACCACCAGACCACAGCACAGCGGGAAAATCAATTAATTCTGCGAGTTTTTGACGACGGTGGCGTATAATTTCAGGCACTGTGTGAGAGTTTACCATATTTAATCAAATCTACGTAGTATTTTCTGATAGACCTAATTTATTAAAACATTAGAAAATTTTTTGTTCATCAATTCTATGAATATTATGATTTTAAGATTATGAATTTAAAACTCTCAAATTAGTCAAAGTTATCTACATCAGCAGATGCTTTTTAGCTACCAAATCAAATTTATCAGGGTTTGTATTACTGATTGTCAGTGATCTTCAGCACAGTATATTTTAAATATATAAGATATAAAATAAATAATACATATCCATAATA
Source organism: Nostocales cyanobacterium (assembly GCA_004292695.1). GTDB lineage: Bacteria > Cyanobacteriota > Cyanobacteriia > Cyanobacteriales > Nostocaceae > Okeanomitos. The sequence continues at coordinate 4,490 of RDXV01000195.1, forward strand.
TCTAAAATTTAGATTATCTTTGTAATTAGGTATTACATATAAAAATTTCCCATTCATGGAAAACTGTTTGCCAGTCTTGTTTTAATAATTCACATTAAAAGCGCATGAATTTATCAAAAGTGAAATTATCACCCATATACCAACCATACAATTTTCACTACTCTTTAGTTAAAAATCCTGGCAAACCTGTAATTTTGTTTTTACATGGTTTCATGGGTAAAATAGATGAATTTGATGATGCAATCAAATTGTTAGGTGATAATTTTTCCTATCTCACTCTTGATTTACCTGGACATGGTAAAACTAAGGTGTTAGCAGGTGATGAATACTATAAAATTGAGAATACAGCCCAAGGTATCATTAATTTATTAGATGAATTAGAAATTCAAGAGTGTTACTTAGTTGGGTATTCAATGGGAGGAAGGTTAGGTGTATATCTGACTTTACATTTTCCTGAAAGATTCATTAAAGCTGTGATAGAATCTGCATCACCAGGACTTAGAAATAATACAGAAAGATTAGCGAGAATTAAAAAAGATTACCAAATTGCTAGGAAGTTAATCGGAATTATTGATGAAAGTGAATTTAAAGATTTTTTAGATTATTGGTACAATCAAGAAATATTTGGGAATTTAAAAAATCATCCCAATTATTATAATATGCTACATAGCAGATTAGAAAATGATCCTCTACATCTGGGTAAATCACTACAATTTTTAGGGACTGGATACCAGCCTTCTTTGTGGGATAAATTTAGAGAAAATAGAGTTCCATTAATGTTGTTAGTTGGTGAATATGATGAGAAATTTATCCAAATAAATAAACTTATGCGATGTATGACTACATCTGCAAGAATGGAAATTATTAGTAAGGCTGGACACAATACCCATTTAGAAAATACCTTAGCTTTCGTACAGTATTTGAACGCTTTTTTTGAGTAGTCATTTTTTGTTCAACGCCTACCTACTAGCATTTGATTTGTTAGCTATGGCTAATTCTTCTTGTAAAACCTGGCGATAAACTTGGGGTAAAAAGCGAGTATTAGAATTAGTTTCTATTCCATATCCTAAACTTGTCCACGTCGGAGAAAGTCGGCGTAAAACTTCCTTTAGTTGATTTTGACGTAGCTTTTCTGCAATATCAAATCCCCAAAATTTAGAATCATTTAACCAACGATAAACTACCACATCTTGATATTCTGCTTCAAAGCTATAACTTTTCCACAACATCATCTGAGAAGGATGAGGATGATAGCGAGGTGCGATGTCATACCAAGTAGTATTAATAATTTGATATCTACCCGCAGCGGTGGAACAATTACCTTTATTTGGTCCATTGACAATGGTTACACATATCTGAGGATGACGACTTAAATCATTAACTTTTTGTCCACCATATAATAAAGAATAAGGTTGTTTACTGTTAGATTCACTAAAAGAAATTGTCCTCATTAAAGCTCGGATATAAGGATCACCGTCTTTCATAACTAGGGGTGGATTTTTTTTCTCAAAAATTGGATCAGTTGCTAATTGTAAATCACCAAAAATATACCACTGAAATAAATACACAAACCCCAAAACAGCAGCTATAGGACCTATTAATTTTTCTACACCTTTGAATTTAATAGTCATTAGTTAATAGTCATTAGTTATTAGTTATTAGTTATTGGGCATTGGGCATTGGGCATTGGGCATTGGGCATTGTTTCACCAATTACCAATTACCAATTACCGATTACTAATTACCCAACTTGTTGAAATAATTCCTGAAAACTTTTAGTTGTGATTTCTGGTTTAGCGATGATTTCTACAACTTTGTTACGTGCAGCAGTTTCATATAAAGATTCAACACAAACCTGAGCTACTTTTTTTCTGGGTATGCTACCCTCGAATAAAGTATCAGCACCTTGCATTATGATAGCATCTGAATTATCTTCATTTTTTAAACCACCAGGTCGTACAATTGTGTAAGTAATTCCACTTTTTTGAATATATTCTTCTGCTTGCTTTTTCCACACCAAAATTAACCAAAACAAATTTAAGGGATGAAAAAATTGAGAAACACACAGGGAAGAAACTAAAACAAAATGCTCAATTCCTTTAGTTTTGGCTATATTAACCAGGTTTTTTGTCCCTTCAAAATCTACGCTGTAAGGTTCTGTGAGGTTAAAACTGGGTCTTGCACCTGTAGCACATAGAATCACCGTACTATCACCTATAGCATCAGTGAGACTATTTGGTGATAAAACATCACCCACTACTAACTCAACTTGAGGAGGAAGGAGAGTTTTAGCTTTTTCTAAATCTCGCACTAAGGCGCGAACGGGTATATTCTTAGCTACTAACTCGGTTACTATACGGCGACCTGTTTCACCTGTCGCACCTGCTACAAACGCTTTTGTCATGGGTTGTTATCTTAGGAAACTAATATGTGTTGTTTTCTTTCTCTAATTTTAGTAATTATAAGGAGGTGATTATAGTTTTTTGATGTTTTGATGAAATTTATATATCTGATGTGAAAAAAATCTCCTACGTGGGGAATCATGAGTATAGACAAACTTTTAACTATACAGAAAACGCATTTATGGTAGTAAACAACTGGGAATTTCAAACTTTGGAAAGAAATGAGTCTGTTTTAGAAGTCGGTTCTAATGTAAGCTCAGAGGAAAATTTAGTACAAGAAATTCATGTTAGTCCTAGTAAATTCCACAGTCATCATCAAGATGTGATGGAATTATTCGCTCCTAAAACTCAGGTTGCTGAATATTTGAATTCTCATTCTTCCTGGTTTGTCCGCTGTGCTGAACCTATGCTGGTTCAACCTTTGGGTGAACATGGTTATGCTTTGGTTATCGGTCAGTTTGGCGCTTTTGGTTATGAGGTAGAACCAAAAATAGGTTTGGAGTTGTTAGCACCTTCGGAAAATAATTACCATATTCGCACTATTCCTGTTCCTGATTACCAAGCTCCTGGTTATGATGTTGATTATAATGCTTCTTTACAGTTGGTGGAAGGTTTGTCTGGAGTGACTAGGGTAGAATGGCAGTTAGATTTGGTAGTGGAATTACATTTTCCTAGATTTATCCAACGTTTACCCCATTCTTTAATTCAGTCTACTGGCGATCGCCTCCTACATAAAATTGTCTGTCAAGTCTCCCGTAGACTCACTAAAAAGGTTCAAGAAGATTTTCACACATCTTTTAACATCCCCTTTCCCGTTAAGTCTAAGAGAAGGTTATTCAGTCATTAGTCATTAGTCATTAGTCATTAGTCATTAGTCATTAGTTTTTACTCCTGACTCCTTGAACTCCTGACTCCTTGAACTCCTGACTCCTTGATCTCCTGACTCCTGACTCCTTGAACTCCTGACTCCTTGATCTCCTGACTCCTGACTCCTGACTCCTGACTCCTGACTCCTGACTCCTGACTCCTGACTCCTGACTCCTTGAACTCCTGACTCCTGACTCCTGACTCCTACGCTTGACTAATAATTTTTAGGACTATTTCTACTCCAGACACAGCTTGCCATATAAATAGTCCTAAAATTCCAAAGTTTAATAAAATATGGGTTGCACGCGCCCAATTTGCTCCTTTTTGCATGAAGGGAGATAAAGACGCGGAAAATGCTATCAAAGCTGTCATCCCTAAACCCGCTATCAAGTGAGGTCCGACAAATAATTTACCGTTGTTGATATATGTCACGGCCATACCACCAATTGAACCAACTACCATCAAAGAGAGGAGAATAGAGCCTACCTGGTGGTGTTTACTGTTATATTTTCCTTTAATCAGTTGTTTCTTTTCTTCTCCTTGAGCGTTTCTGGTACGCTGTACTTGTAATCCTGAATACGCTGCATATAAGGAGAGTGCTAATAGTACCCACATAACTGTAGGGTGAACAAACTCTAACCCAAATTTGATTTCTGGAGAAAGTTCTAAACTCATCGCCTGGTAATCCTAGTTATTAAATCTTAATATATTCTATAAAGTAGTTGCTAAAGTTGCTCTTTGTCAAAGTTTTTAGCTATTTAGGTTTCGCTGAAAAATTTATAAGTAGTCGTGCAAAATAAATTTTATATTTGGGAGAGGGAACAGGGAACAGGGAACAGGGAACAGGTAAGGAATACAGACATTTTTGTTTTCACTCG
>RDXV01000196.1 GCA_004292695.1 Nostocales cyanobacterium
GGCAGGGGAGGCAGGGGAGGCAGGGGAGGCAGGGGGAGAATAAACGACTAATGACTAATGACTAATGACTAATGACTAATGACTAATGACTAATGACTAATGACTAAAAATAAAAAATGCCCCAGAGTTTTATCTAGGGCTTAACCAGGGTGCATCTACCAATTCTCTCTACTAGATTAAAGGGGTACATCCGGAAAGGTGATCAACAAAAGCTCAAAAAATTTTTCTGTGTCAATAAAACCTATGAATAACAATATCATTGCTCAAAATACAGCCAATACCAAGCTATCTCTAGACCCAAAAGTTTACATTGTTGGTGCAGGTCCCGGAGATCCAGACTTATTAACAGTTAAGGCACAAAAGCTACTGGCTATTGCTGATGTGATCTTATTTGCTGATTCCTTAATTCCTGTAGAAATTTTAGATATTTGTCGGGCAGATGCAGAAATTATTAAAACCGCAAATAAGACTTTAGAAGAAATTGTACCTGTAATGGTGGAAGCCGTGCGATCGCAAAAATTAGTGGTACGTCTTCATTCCGGTGATCCCAGTCTTTACAGTGCTATCCATGAACAAATGCAACTATTAGTAACTGCAAACATACCCTTTGAAATTATTCCTGGTATCAGTGCCTTTCAAGCGGCAGCAGCTAATTTAAAAATAGAATTGACAGTTCCCAATTTAGTCCAAAGTATCATTCTTACCCGTATTAGTGGTAGGACTGGAGTACCGGAAACTGAAGAATTAGCCAGTTTAGCCGCCCATCAAGCCAGTTTATGTTTATACTTGAGTGCGCGTCATGTTGAAGATGCCCAAACTAAATTGTTAGCACATTATCCAGCAAATACCCACGTAGCTATCTGTTTTCGAGTGGGTTGGCCAGATGAAAAAATTCGGGTTGTTCCCTTAACAGAAATGGCCAGTTGTACCCATCAAGAAAAACTACTGCGGACAACTCTTTATATCATCAGTCCAGCACTCTCACCAGTGTCTGCACGTTCGCGGTTATATCATCCTGAGCATAATCATTTATTTCGCGCCTCTCATCAATATAGTAGGGAGCATGGTTAAAAGATAAGATGAGAAAAATCATTGCAAAAATTTTGTGTTAAAAGGTTTAAAAAAAGTTAAAATCGTAGTTTCAGTCATGAAATTATAGCTGTTATAGCTACTAAAAAAGTGTTGAATTTTTGTAAAACTTAGAATTTTTCAATTTTTGATCATGCCATTAATCAAAGTTCAAACCTCCGTTAATAGCCCAGATAAAGCTGATATTGAAGCCATGCTCAAAGTGCTATCTAGCAAACTAGCTCAACACACAGGTAAGCCTGAATCCTATGTTATGACATCCTTTCAAGCCGAAACACCCATGACATTTGCTGGTAATACTGATCCAGTTTGTTATGTGGAAATCAAAAGTGTCGGCACAATGAAACCAGAGCAAACACGGAAAATGAGTCAAGATTTTTGTCAAGAAATTAGTAAATCTTTAAATGTTCCCACCAATCGAATTTACATAGAATTTGCAGATGCTCAAGGTTATATGTGGGGTTGGGATGGTAGAACCTTTGGCTAAATTTAATCTGTTATTAATCTGTTAATTTTCAGATTATAACTGTAGGTAGGATAGTTAGGACACTTGCTATATTTTTCTATTGTATAACCAAATAATTTTCAGCATTTAGCTATCAGTAATCAAATTTTACCATGATATTAAACATGATATTAAAAACGTGATCTTGGTAATCTTTAGATATCTTAATAATAGTTGAATGCTGGCAATTAATTTGTAAAAAATTGGACTTTAAATTTAGATTATTGATAGCATTGAAAACTTAAAAATAGCAAAATAAAAAATATGAGAATATTAAAAATTATGTAACTTTGGACTTTAAAAGCTGTTTGATTATCTAAAAATATTAGAATAGTACGCTATCCTTTGACTTTTTACACTTTAAATTTTTATCCGCTTAATAAAAACATGGATAACAGCAATATATCTGCAATCTCTATCCCTGGGTATAAAATTACCGAAGTTATTCATATTAGCACTCGAAGCAGTGTATATAGATGTGAGCAGGAAAAAACACAAACTCAAGTAATTATAAAAACTCTAAACGCACAATATCCACAACTAAAGGATTTAATATCCATAAAGAACCAGTTTGCTATTTGCCAAAATCTAGATCATCCTAATATTATTAAATGTTATGATTTAATATCTTATCGTAATAGTTTGGCTTTAATTATAGAAGATGTAAATGCTATATCTTTACATGAATATGCTAACTCTCAGCCATTAGAAATAGAAAATTTTTATGGAATTGCCATTAATTTAACTAAAGCCTTAGAATATTTATATCAACAACAAGTTATTCATAAAGACATTAAACCTAAAAATATAATTATCAATCCAAAAACAAAAGAAGTCAAACTCATAGATTTTAGTATTTCCTGTTTATTACCTAAAGAAGTGAGTGAAATTAAAAATCCCAATGTTTTAGAAGGGACTTTACCCTATATGTCACCGGAACAAACAGGAAGAATGAATAGAGGAATAGACTACAGAACAGATTTTTATTCTTTAGGAGTGACATTTTATCAATTACTCACAGGTCAGTTACCTTTTATCAGTGAAGATCCTTTAGAATTGGTACATTGTCATATTGCTAAAACTCCTATTCATCCACAAACAATTAATCCTCAAATTGATCAGAACCTAGCTAAGATAATTCTGAAATTAATGGCAAAAATGCCTGAGGACAGATATCAAAGCGCACAGGGAATCAGATATGATTTAGAAAAAAGTAGGGAAGCATTAGTAAATAATTCCTATCCAGTAGAATTTGAATTAGGACAAACAGATAAAGCTGCTAAATTTTTAATATCTGAAAAAATTTATGGACGAGATCAAGAAATAGCAACTTTATTACAATCCTTTGCCAGAGTTAGTCAAGGTGCAAAGGAATTAATGTTAGTTTCAGGGTTTTCTGGAGTTGGTAAAACCTCAGTAATTAATGAAATTCACAAACCTATTGTCCAGCAGAAAGGTTACTTTACTTCGGGAAAATATGATCAGTTTCAATGGAATATTCCTTTTTCTGCATTATTAGCATCTTTACAGAACTTATGCAAACAATTATTAACAGAGAATGTAGATAAACTACAAACCTGGAAAGATAGAATTCTTGCTGCTTTAGGGAAACAAGCACAAGTCATAATTGATGTAATTCCCGAATTAGAAAATCTAGTTGGTAAACAACCAGCCGTTCCCGAATTGACAGGTAGTGCTGCCCAAAATCGCTTTAATTTATTATTTAGTAAATTTATCCAAGCCATTGCTACTCAAGAATCTCCCTTAGTCATTTTTATAGATGACTTACAGTGGGCAGATATAGCTTCTTTGAAACTTATAGAATTATTAATTAGTGAATCAAACACCAAGTATTTATTATTAATAGGTGCATATCGAGACAATGAAGTATATCCTGGTCATCCATTATTGAGAACTTTAGATAATATTCACCATGCAAACATTACCATCAATAAAATCAATTTACAGCCCTTAAATATTTCTTGCTTAAATCAATATATAGCCGATACATTGCTATGTTATCCATCTCAAGCGATAGCTTTAACAAAAATACTGTTTAGTAAAACTCAAGGTAATCCATTTTTTACTAATCAGTTAATGAAATATATGTCTGAAGATGGGGTAATTAGTTTTAACTTAAAACTTGGTTATTGGCAATATGATATTTACGCCACAAACTTTTTATATCAAAGTAATGATGTAATTAAATTTCTCAAATCGCAAATTATCAAATTACCAGATGTAACGCAAGATGTTTTAAAAATTGCTGCTTGTATTGGTAATAAATTTGATTTACACACCTTATCTATTGTCTGTGAAAAGTCATCAGTGGAAGTGGCAACAGATTTATGGAAAGCTTTAAAACAAGGTGTTATTCTTCCAGAAGATGAAAGTTATAAAGTTTATGCAGAGAGTAATTATCTGAAGACATTAGATTTAGATCAGTTTGAAAAAATCAATATCAGATATAAATTTATTCATGATAGCCTCCAACAAGCTGCATATTTATTAATTCCTCCCCAGGAGAGACTGGGTACACATTTAAAAATTGGTAAATTAATTTTAAAAAATACTAACTTACAAAAATTAGAAGAAATAGAAAAAATAATCTTTAAAGTTGTGAATCAAATCAATATTGGTATCAATTTAATTGATGATCAATTAGAAAAATATGAATTAGCCAAACTAAATTTAATTGCTGGACGTAAAGCGAAATCTTCTACTGCTTATGATTCTGCTAGTAAATACTTGAAAAGAGGTTTAGAATTATTAGCTGAAAACAGTTGGAAGACTAATTATCAATTAACATTAAATCTTTATACTGAAGCTGTAGAAGTAGAATTTCTAAATATTAATTTTGAACAGGCACAATTTTATATTGAAATAGTCAAAAGTAATGCTAGTAATGTACTTGATCAAGCTCCAGTTTATCAAGTAGAAATTCAAATATACATGGCTGAGTTACAAATTCAGTTAGCTATTGAAACTGGGTTGAATTTCCTGCAAATGTTAGGAATTAACTTAGAAAGAAAACCACCTGCTAATTTGAATATTGAAGAATTAATCAATTTACCTGTAATGACTGCACCGGAAAAAATAGCAGCAATGGAGATTTTAATTCTCATTTTTGCCCCTGCTTGTTTTGCAGAAAGTGAGATAGCATTACCTACTTTGTATACAATGGTGGAACTTTCTAGACAATATGGTAATTCCCCAATGTCTATTTATGCTTATGCTGTTTATGCTAATAATATAGCCTCTGTAATACTTGATATTGATACAGCCTATCAACTTAGTCAAGTAGCCCTTAAATTATTAGATAAATTAAATGCGAAAGATTTTAAATCTAAAGCATTTGTCAGTATAAATATTAATATCAGTTATAAAAAACAACATATTCAAACAACTATTAATAATTTACATGAAGCTATTGACAGTGGTTTAGAAGTCGGAGATATTGAATTTGCTTGTCATGCAGCCAATTTTTATTGTTCCCATCTATTTTTCAGTGGTAAATATTTAGATGATGTTGCTAAAACACAATCAGAATATATCAATTTTATTGATAAGTTTAAACAACAACATCCTCTACTGTTAACTAAAATCTGCACTCAAGCTGTGGATAATTTAATAAATACATCTGTAATCAAATATGAATTAACTGGGGATATCTTTAACGAAGAAGAAAGTTTACCTTATTTATTGAAAAATAATAATTTAATATCATTGTTTGATATTCATTTTTATAAATTATTTCTTTGTTATCTATTTGGTGAATATCAGCAAGCGGTGGAATTTGCGGAAACTGCCAGCAAATATTCTGGTTTTATTATCAGTGAAATAATTTTTACACTCCATAATTGGTTTTATTCTCTAGCACTTTTAGCAAATAATAGTCAAAATCAAGATCAAAAAAAATATTTACAACAAGTAGAAGAAAATCAGAAAGTTATGAAATATTGGGCTGAACAAGCTCCGATGAATTTTCAACATAAATATAATTTAGTAGAAGCAGAAACAGCTAGAGTTTTAGGAAACAAATTATTAGCAATGGATTTATATGATCTAGCTATTGCTGGTGCTAAGGAAAATCAATTTATCCAAGATGAAGCATTGGCTAATGAGTTAGCAGCTAGGTTTTACCTAAATTCTGGTAAATTCAAAATTGCCCAAACTTATTTAATAGATGCTTATTACTGTTATTTAAACTGGGGAGCTATAGCTAAAGTTAAAGACTTAGAAATCAAATATTATCAACTACTTGAGCCAATTTTAAAACAAAAGATTGTGCAAAACAAAGCACCGGATTTAATTAGTAAAATCATTTCCGACTCTAGTAGTAATAGTGCATCAGCGATATTAGATTTAGAAACAGTCACCCAAGCATCTTTAGCTATTGCTTCTGAAATTTATATAGATAATCTATTAGACACTTTATTACAAGTAATTGTACAAAATATTGGGGCTGAGAAAGCACTGTTATTTTTTCAGGAAGATGAAAAATTGATACTTGCATCGCAGTGGATGAATAATCAAAATTCGGGCTTACAGTTTATCTTAGTTGATCAAAAATATGATTTTCCTTTTGGCATTATTAACTATGTAAAAAATACAGGGGAATCTTTGCTCATTAATGATGCTAGTAATGAAAAAATATTTGCTAATGATTCATATATTATCAAGCATCAAGTAAAATCTATAATTTGTCATCCTATTTTAAACCAAGGGCATCTGATTGGAATTATTTATTTAGAAAATAATTTAACTTCTGGTGCTTTTACTTCGGAAAGATTGAAAGTTCTGCAAATTCTATCTGCTCAAGCTGCTATTTCCATCAAAAATGCGAGGTTATATATTAGCTTAGAAGAAAAAGTAGCAGAAAGAACCCAACAGTTACATGATAAAAATATCCGTTTAGAAAAAACTTTAAATGAGTTAAAGGTAACTCAATTACAATTAATTCAAACCGAAAAAATGTCTAGCTTAGGGCAAATGGTAGCTGGTATTGCCCATGAAATTAATAATCCAATTAATTTTATTTATGCTAATGTTGATTATGCCAAAGATTACATAAATGCCTTGATAGAATTGAGTAATCTTTATCAACAAGAGTACCCAGAAGCTAGTTCTGTAATTAAGAAAAAAATAGCAGAAATAGACCTAGATTTTTTAATAAGTGATTTACCAAAGTTACTTGATTCTATGGCGGTGGGTGCAGAGCGTATCCGGCAAATTGTTTTAGGTTTACGTAATTTTTCCCGTCTTGATGAATCAGAAATGAAAGCTGTAGATATTCATTTGGGAATTGACAGTACATTAATGCTACTTCTCCCTCGGTTTAAGGAGAAATTAGGAATATTACAAAATATAGTGATTAAAAATTATGGTGAATTACCTTTAGTTACCTGCTATGCTTCTCAGTTAAATCAGGTATTTATGAATATTATTAGTAATGGGATAGATGCTTTACATACTTATCAGCAAAGTTTATCTAAAGAAAGTAAAGAGGATTATTTGCCACAGCTAACAATTTCTACTACTGTAGTAGATAAGAATTGGGTGAAAATTTCTATTAAAGATAACGGTATGGGAATTTCTTCAGAAGTAAAAAACAAGATATTTGATCCTTTTTTCACTACTAAACCAGTGGGAGAGGGTACAGGTTTAGGATTATCTATTAGTTATCAAATTATTGTAGATCAACACGGTGGTAGATTAGATTGTATTTCTGAACCGGGAATGGGGACAGAATTTATAATTGAAATTCCTATCACTTTAAGCAAAATAAGTAAAATCAGTAAAATTTGAAAATTTAGGTTGTACTATAGAGATCCGATTTTAACCAATACATAGTTGATGGTTCTTATGTCTGCTATTTCCACTGCATATCAATTAGTTCCCCCTCTCCTTGGTGCTTCCGTAGCTGAATTAACCGCCTGGGTTAAAGAACAAGGACAACCTGGTTATCGAGGTAAACAATTACACGACTGGATATACGGTAAAGGAGTACGTTCTCTGGCGGATATTTCCGTATTTCCTAAAAGTTGGCGGGAAACGGTTACAGATGTTCCCATTGGTCGTTCATCCTTGCATTTCCGTTCCGTTGCTACTGATGGTACTGTTAAATACCTATTGAAGTTAGCAGATGGTGAAATTATTGAAGCTGTAGGTATTCCTAGTGATAAACGCTTAACTGTCTGTGTTTCTACCCAGGTGGGTTGCCCAATGGCTTGTGATTTCTGTGCTACGGGTAAAGGTGTATATAAACGCAATCTGAGTCGTGGGGAAATTGTTGACCAAGTGTTAACGGTACAGGAAGATTTTCAACAACGGGTGAGTAATGTGGTGTTTATGGGTATGGGTGAACCGTTGTTAAATACGGATAACGTGATTTTAGCACTGAAATCATTAAATCAAGATGTGGGTATCGGTCAGCGATCGCTTACAGTTTCTACTGTAGGTATTCGTGATCGCATTCGTCAACTAGCAGAACATCAATTACAAATTACCCTAGCGGTTAGTCTCCATGCACCTAACCAAGAACTGAGGGAAGAAATTATTCCCAGTGCTAAACCCTATCCCATTGAAGACTTGCTAGAAGAATGTCAAGAATATGTAGATATTACTGGACGTAGGGTGACATTTGAGTATATTCTCTTAGCCAGAGTCAACGACTTACCAGAACACGCATTAGAATTATCTAAACGCTTGCGGGGGTTTCAAAGTCATGTCAACTTAATTCCCTACAACCCTATCCAAGAAGTAGATTATCAAAGACCAACCCGCGATCGCATCCAAGCCTTCGTTAATGTCCTCCAAAAAAATAACACCGCTGTCAGCGTCAGATATTCTCGCGGACTAGAAGCAGATGCAGCTTGTGGACAGTTGCGAACAGCAAAAGGTAATTCCTAAAACACCTATCTTCTAGCGTAGATACCTGGTGCATAAGCTTCTACTACTCTACCAGTACGAGTGCAGTTAATCATCAGGTAATCACAGGTAGAACACTGAGTTCTAGTT
>RDXV01000044.1 GCA_004292695.1 Nostocales cyanobacterium
TGCTAAATTAGTTATTGGTGATGTATCGCTAACAATAATCACAATAACCCCATTGATTCTAAAGTGTTTATATCTGATTGAAAATCCTCTACATCATAATTAATGCAAAGTTTTCTTAAAGCTAGTTGATGTTGAAATTCAATTACTGTTAGTCCAGTCCAATTACGAGCTTTTCCACTGCTAATTTTACCTTGTTTGTATAGCATGATAGCAATTTCTAATCTCAGTTCTTCTTCTGTCATTTTGCTGGCGCGAAGAATATCATCAGGAATTAAGACACTCATAATTAATGATGTATTTGTGATTTATATAATTTTAGTGTAATTCACAGGGCATACAAAAGTTATCCTGTATATTCTTAAATCTTGATTTTGAGAAGTAAGCGGGGTTTGTTGGGTATAATTGTTACATGATTTAGGAGAAGAGGGAATGAACCACGAAGGGACTAAGGACACGAAGGAAGAGGAAAGAAGGTTGAGGTGGTGACAAGCAAGATCCATTTGATACACATACAAAAATTATCCTGTACATCCTAAAATCCTGGATATCCTGATTCAGACAAAAAAGCGTGGTGTTAAGTATAATTATGTTGATAAGATATTTTATTATTGAGTAATTTTTATTTTTAATTATGCCTCAACAGTTAATCATTCAAAATTTTGGACCCATCACAAAAATAAAGATTGAAATTCAAGACATACTGATATTTATTGGTTCACAAGCTAGTGGTAAAAGCACTGTTAGCAAGGCGATTTTCTTTTTTAAGTCTTTGAGAGATGATTTAACAACCTATCTGTATCAGTGCTACAACGAAAAGCAATTTGAAGATTCTGTTAGTAATTTTGCTAAACGTGCCAAACAAAAGTTTATTAAAATGTATGGTTCGGTAATACAATTTCCTGAAATGGAATTAAAGTATGATTATGGTAATGGGATGGAAGTTACTGTTAAACCTTCTGCTAATAATCAATTTACAGATATTATATTTGATGAAGTCTTTAAACAAAAGTTTCGTGATTTAGTAGATCAATCTAAAAATTTGAATACTGAATTACAGGAGATGAGTTCCAGAGTTTTATTTTCTTCCTCCCGTGAAATTAGTGCGATTAAAGCTAAAGAAGCAACTTTATTTGAAAATATCACAACAGAAGTTAATTGTCTATTTAATGATGATAGAGATTTGCTATTTTTACCTGCTGGACGTAGTTTGATTACTATTTTATCTCAACAACGTTATAACATTGATATGGGAGATGATTTGATCTCTGGTAAAAATGAATTAGCATCAGATAGTTTAATAAAATTAGATTATTTAATGCAAAATTTCATTAGTCGAATTGATAGCGCAAAACCTATTTTTAATCAAGCAATTGGTGATTTAATTCAAGAAAAACTTGCTAGTTTTAACAATGATGAAACCAAGGAAGTAATTATTTTAGCTCAAAACATTGTAGATTCTATTCTTAAAGGTTCTTATCGCTATCAAAATGGTACTGAAAGAATTGATTTTGGTGATGGAAAAAGCACCTTAATCAACTTTGCATCATCAGGACAACAAGAGGTAGTTTGGATTTTATTATTGATTTTGCTTTTGATTTTGAATCAGCGTAAAGTATTTTTAGTGATTGAAGAACCGGAAGCACATCTTTTCCCTGTTGCACAAAAACAAATGATTGATTTAATTGCTTTATTAGCAAATCAATCTGAAAATCAAATTATTTTAACTACTCATAGTCCTTACATTCTATCATCATTTAATAATTTACTATATGCCCATCAATTAGGTTTACAAAAACCCGAAGAAGTGGAAGAAATAGTACATCATAATCTTTGGGTTGATCCTGATAGATTAAATGCTTTTATTGTAGAAGAGGGTACTAATCGTTCGATCATGGATTCAGAAATGGGGTTAATTGAATCAGCAGAAATTGATAGAGCTTCTGAGATTATTGTGAATACATTTAATCAACTTTTTGAACTTGAAAATTAAATATTAAATCTTAAATATTAAATATTAAATTAAAGATGAAATGTAATTGTCAAGATTTTAAAACTAATTATCCAGATTGTACCCTTTGTTCTGATGGTAAGAAAATTACTGTCCAAGAAAACAAGCGAAAATATATCTTGAATAATTTATCCGCTCAAAAAGTTTGTAAAATTCAAATAGATGGTTGTGTTATTGATGATCAAAATCAGCGTAAGTGTGATTATTTAATTATAGTCTGTAAAACTGAAGATGCGAAGGAAGAAATGTATTTTATTGAGTTAAAAGGTAAAGATTTGATTAGTGCTGTCGAACAATTAACGCAAACAATTGAATATTTTAAACCGCAAATTATTGGTAAGGTTTTTGCTAGGGCGGTACTGAGTAGAGTTCCTAATCCTAAAAGTATTGAGAATGATTCTAGAGTTAAGAAATTAAGGAGTTTATTAAAGAAATATGGCGGTAATTTTGAATATAGTTCTGTACAGTTTGAAAAAGATAGGATTTGATTTTGATACACATACAAAAACTATCCTGTAAATCCTTAAATCCTGGATATCCTGATTCTGATAAAAAAGCAGTGTTAGCGGGTATAATTGTTATATGAATACTGCTATTTAATAAAATTAACCCTTTAAAATTACCTCAATTCCCTTTTGTATTTGTATCAGTTCTTGATACTGATTTTCTATCCAGTTTTTTTCTGATTGACGCTGTTCAGAAGTTTCTTTTTGATACCGATTCTGAAGTTCTAAAAAGTCATTGTAAAATAACATTGCTTGTTGAATTGCCTGATTTATTAACCTCCATAACTCATCAAAAATAGCTACAACTATCTTTTCCAGGTTTTCAGATATTTTATCATAGGCTTGAGCAAACTGTTATTGGCTAATTCCTAAAGCTGCTTGTTTAGCTAAATTGTGAGGAGTATTTCTGATATAGTCTAGCCGAATATTAACCTTAAACACATAAAAATCATTACTAAATGCTCTTTCTACTAAGCTATTTAATGATTCACTAATAGAATTAATTTGATTGACTATTTTACTTTTTTTGCTTGTATCTAACTGATTGGCACATTTTTCAAGAACTGGTAATCTGGGTATAAATTCCTGAATTATTAAAGATATATTTGGTGATATAATTGTTTTTATACCATTTAATTGTGATTTTATTTCTATATCCAAAATTTTAATAAAATTATCTTTCTCAAAAATATTTAATCCTTTCTTGTTTTTGCTTTTATCATCTACAAAAAAATCTCTGGTCAATTTTTCAACTCTTGATAACCAAGATTTTTTAACTACTTCTAAAGTTTCTAACTTAGATTGATTATATAAATTCTTAATTCTCACTGAAAAACCACTCCAATCACCAATTTCAGACCATATTTCCGCAGTCGGTAGTGACATTATTCTTTGTTTGCTATCCCAAACATCTCTAGCATGATCTATATCATGAAAACAATTATCCACTAAAGTTTTGAGTTTTGTAGCTGATTGTTTCAATTCCGCAATACATGGTTGAATTGATTTATTAAGTTTATCTGCTGATTCCTTGATTTCCTTAGAATTGTCTTCACATTTGATTATTTCTTCAGAGGAAGTAATCACACCTTGCAATGTTTTGTAATAGAAATTCATAATCAACTACACTTGTTTATGTTATTGCTGAATTATATCAGTAACAATACCAGATATACTTTAAGAAGTGGTCTGGTATTTTTACTAATATTTATAATAAACTAAATTCAAACTTCAATAATTTTTAAGAAAAAATACGGTTTTACGGGTAAGTAGTATAAAAGTTATACTATGACAGATATTTTTATAATCTCTAATATGCAGTTTAAGTTTGCCCCTGAAATTGAAGCAGGAATTAAATCTGGTATCTATGATGTAGTTTCTAATGCCTCTGGAGAATTACTAGGTATAGCTAGAAATAAAGCAACAGGTAAATTTGTTGCTCATGCAGTAGGTGTAGTTAATCAATTAGCTGATCAACCAGTGGGATTTAATCCTGTATCTATAGGAGTATCTTTGGCTGCAAAATTAGCTATTGGTGGAATTGAAATGTTTCAAACCCATCGGGGATTTCAAAAAACTTACAAAATGCTAGATACTCTTCAAAACAGCGTGGGAGTTTTACAAACTACTACATCTTTAATTGGTTTTGGGGTAGTATCTGGTACTGTGTTATCAGCAGTTAATATATATCAGACTTTCAAATTAAGAAAACAAGTAGAGTTACTACATTTAGATGTAAAAAATGGTTTTCTGGATTTAAAAGAAACTTTAAAATATGAAGGAGAAGAAATTAGAAAACGAATTGATGAAGTTGCAGCAGATATCAAATTTCATGCACACCAATTAATTATAAGTACAGCTTATGGACAGTTTCAACAAGCACTACAATCTCTCAAAACAGCTTTGTTAATTGAAGATACAAGTATCAGAAATCATAGTTTAGGTGGAGTAATTAGTACATTAAATAATTCTTTATCTAGTTACAAAAATCCTGCAATTTTATCAGATACTTGTGCTGCGGGATATCTCAGAAGAATGGAATGCGCTTGGGCAATTGAGCAAACAATAGCTTTAACCTATCAATTACAAAATCAATATGATGCTGTATCCTATCAACTGAACGAGATCCAAAATCAAATTCGTAAAGATTGCTTAATTGTAATTGATAAATGTGAATCGGAAGCAGAATTAGATTTTTTATTCCCAGAAATATTTTGTATTCTGAATAATGATTTAGCTGTATTATCATCTTGGCAAAATCATGTAGATTGGATTAAAAATTTACCTGCAACTGAAAGAACAATGTTAGCAAGTTCAGATTTAGGAAATACAGATATTTTGGAAACTAAAACAGATTCAGACATCGTACAAGAACCTGGAGAATTAATAGTTTATCAAGAGTTAAAAGATAAATCTCATTATTTAGCTCTACGAGATCAGTTAAAGTTGATGATTCAGCCTAAACTACGTCAAAAATATGAATCTTATATAACTGAGCAAGCAATAAATTCTGGATATAATGGTTTAGTGCCGGGAAATTGGCAAGAAATCACAGATTTAACTTTAGCTAATCTTTATTGGTATTTTCAAAATAAAGAATCAGGGTTGAAAAATTAAAACTTTCAAAATTCGTTATCAAAACTATCCTGTAAATCCTTAAATCCTGGATATCCTGATATGGCTAACGCCACGCTTCGCTATCAGACAAAAAGACTTTTCAGATTTCCCACTTCTATCAATATTTACTCATCAAAACTATAAAATTATCGTAAGAAGTCGGGGATCTTTAATCAATTTCCATAAATACAGCAGTTTCCTAAGATATGAGGTCAAGAATCAAGATTGAAACCTATACACAAAACCAATTTTACTCCTGACTCCTGACTCCTGACTCCTGACTCCTAAATTCTGCTGTATTCAGAGTTTCTGCTATATGTATAATCTGTATTTTCGACTATCCTAGAAGTAAAAGATGTTCTACCAACATTAGGTAACTATGAAAAACATTAAAAATATCACTATTGCAGCTATCTCAGGAATGATGTTTTTAACAATACCATCCGCAGCTACCGCTAATGATCCCGGTGGTTGTTTCATGGTGACATCTTCTGGTAAAACCGTTAGTCTCAGATCACTTTGTGGAACAACAACCGCACCATCATCAACTCCTACAGTATTTAAAGTACCCATTAAACGTCGTAGCGGGAAAACACCAATTATAGATGTCACCTTTAACGGTACTCAAACCTTCGAGATGGTTTTTGATACAGGTGCTACAGGAATTTTAATCACTGAAAAAATAGCTCAAGCTCTCAATTTTCAGCCTTCAGGAAGAGTAAAAGCCCGCATCGCTGATGGTAGTATTGTAGAGTTTAAAACGGGTAGAGTTTTAACTATTGGTGTGGGTGGTGCTTTAGTTAATAATGCTCAAGTTGCTGTTGCACCTAAAGCTAATATTGGTTTGCTAGGACACGGTTTTTTTGAGCAATATGACTTGAAAATCTCAAAAAATACAATTGAATTCATACCCCGTTAATACAGTATTATTACACTCTCTGGCGGCTAAACCAGGAGTATAAAAATACATATTTATCAACCATCTTTACAAACGTTGCAGTATGCTTGAACCATGAGTATCAGTACCACAGGTTTTAAATAAACCATACTCTGCTGCTAACATTTGTATTTCTTCCGTTTGCACAGCACAAGGTTTCCAAGGGTTGGGATTTTTATAAGCATAAAAAGCCTCAACTCCATCAATACCATATTCTGCGGCTTTGGGAACTAAATCAAAGTGCGATCGCCTGTATCTAACTGGATGAGCTAGTACCGCTAGTCCTCCCGCATCATGAATAGCAGCAATAACGTTAACTGCTTGATATTCCTTACCTGTAGTTGCGGATCCCTGTAAGTAGGGTTTCATGCTACAATGTTTGATATCAAACCCGTAAGCCAAAATATGCACTTCTGTATCTAGAAGTTTGGCATTTATTTCTACACCACTCCATAAGTATGGAGCGCTACCATCTGCATGATTCCATTTCCAGTCTTCTAACCACTTTTGCGCTACTTGATATCCTCCCACACTGTGATGATCTGTGATCGCTAGTCCTTTTAAACCAATAGCGATCGCCTGTTCCATTAACTCACTAGGGTGTAATTTCCCATCGGAGTGTACCGTGTGGATATGAAAGTTGAATAACTTGGGACAACTTTGAGCGTTAATGTCTTGAAAGACTTGTCTTAACAGTTCTGTGGAAGCACTAGTCCGGGCAAAATTTACAACCATAACCCCCTCTGAACAAAAATATGAGATTGTGAATAAACTAAAACACAAAATTTACATCATAGAAGTTACTAGCACCTCTCACGAGTATTTGCTGCTACACTCTCAGCTACAGTATCTATTTTTGAGATTTATTAAAACTAGGTTAGCAAATCTCCATGTTTATGGCCATGAGTATTTGTGATTACTTCTATAAAGAAAGTCTAAATTTTTGCCTAAGTTTTCATGAACACTGATAGTATTTTAGCGCGAAATTTTGCCAAAAAGCTCCATAAACAGAAAGTAAAAACAGAAGTCAAGTCAACTATCAAAAGTTGACAGCTGACTGGTAAAGATCAAATTGCCATTTTTACCATTTTTGACATTTTTCGTTAACTTCCTAAGTAGAAAGACCTACTAATTCCCCAGAACCAGTAATTACCTCACCAATAGTAAAAGCGGGAATATCCTGAGACTGAAAATGGTTAATTGCTGCTTCTACTTGATCAGGTGGGAGTATTAACACAAAACCAATACCCATATTAAAAGTATTATACATAGCTTCCATATTCACCGCTCCAGCTTGGGATAACCACGTAAACACCGGGGGAATATACCAGCTACCAGGGTTAACTTTTATTCCTTGTCCTGTTCCCAAACATCTCGGTAAATTTTCCGGTAAACCACCACCGGTAATGTGTGCCATCCCGTGAATTTCCAAGCCGTTTTTCAGTGCTGCTAAAACAGACTTCACGTAAATTCGGGTAGGTGTGAGAAAAGCATTACCGATGGTTTCCCCATTTAATAACTCTGGGGTATCATCCCAAGCAAAACCCCCATCATTGACAATTTTTCTCACTAAACTCACGCCATTACTGTGAATACCGCTACTACCTAAACCAACGGCCACATCTCCCACTTTTACCTGAGAACCATCTAACATTTTGCTTTTTTCGACTATGGCCACACAAAAACCGGCTAAGTCATATTCACCCACTTGATAAAAACCGGGCATTTCGGCGGTTTCTCCCCCTAACAAGGCTGCACCAGATAGTTTACAACCTGTAGCTATTCCTGCCACTACCTGGGTTAACTGTTCTTTGTCTAGCTTACCTGTAGCTAAATAGTCTAGGAAAAATAACGGTTCAGCCCCCGATGTGAGAACATCATTAACACACATCGCTACTAAATCAATACCTACTGTGTCATGGCGTTTGAGAACTTGAGCAATTTTCAGCTTTGTACCAACTCCATCTGTACCAGATACCAATACTGGTTCTTGATAACCTGTAGGCAGTTGAAAACAGCCCCCAAAGCCACCTAAACCACCTAATACTTCTGATCTGAAGGTACTGTGTACCAAATTGCGAATTTGGTCAACAAAAGCTCTACCTGCTTCAACATCAACACCCGCATCCCGATAGTCCATGACAATTTACACCGTGTTCATTCTTTTTATTCAGGTCTTCTATCATTACATAATTTAGGGAATAGGGAACAGGGAACAGGGAACAGGGAACAGGGAACAGGGAACAGGGAATAGGGAAGAATTAACTAACTGTCAACTGTCAACTGTCACCTGTCAACTGTCAACTATCAACTGTCAACTGTCAACTGTCACCTGTCAACTGTCAACTGTCAACTGTCAACTGTCAACTATCAACTATCAACTGTCAACTATCAACTGTCAACTATCAACTGTCAACTATCAACTATCAACTGTCAACTGTCACCTGTCAACTGTCAACTGTCAACTGTCAACTGTCAACTGTCAACTGTCAACTATCAACTATCAACTGTCACCTGTCAACTGTCAACTGTCAACTGTCAACTATCAACTGTCAACTGTCAACTGTCACCTTAAAATACTTCTTCTTCTATTCCTTGCCACCATTCACCTAAGTTCATTAAGTCTTGGTAAATATCGGCTAGTTCTTGTTCGTAGGTTGCTGATGGTATGGTATCTCGTCTTTCTTGTAGTTTTTTAAGTCTCAGTTGTACCAATAACCAGGGTTTGCTAATACTATCTGTGGTTTCTAAATACTTTGCTAATTCTTGACTATCCATAAAATATTACTTTTGAGATTTTGTGATTTTATATTAACCAATTACCCATTACCCATTACCCATTACCAATTACCCATTTTTAATTCATAAATAGCTATGGGTTGATCTTTACCTTTTACTTTAACAGATTTATCTACCAATTTTAGAGAAAATAATTCAGGTTCAGAGAGGTTATTAATAACTGATTCAGTGACTAATATCTCACAATCATATTGTTTTGTCAGTCCTTCAATGCGTGAAGCTACATTCACTGCATCACCAATTACTGTAGAATCCATCCGAGATGTAAAACCAACTGTACCCATAACTACTGTACCACGATGAATACCAATACCCACAGAGATTCTTGGTAATCCTTTTTGCGCTCGCTGATGATTAAATTTATCTAGGGCTTTTTGCATGGCTATAGCTGCATTTAAGGCTGAGTCTGTAGCCTCATCATCAAATAATGCCATGATTGCATCACCTATATATTTATCAATAAATCCTCCGGCTTCGTCAATGGCTTTACCCATACAAGCTAAATAGTCATTTAAAAATAAAAAAATTTCTTTTGGTGCCATTGCTTCAGACATGGATGTATAACCACGAATATCACAAAATAAAATTGTCATTTTTCTAGTGGAAGCCATGCCAACTTCTATATTTTCTACGCCTAAAGGGGCAATAACTGAGACAAATTTATCTGGTACAAATCTCTCAAATGATTCTAAGGTTTTTTGTAATTTACTAAATGATATTTCTAGTGCTGATGACATATCATTTACTGCTGTTGCCAATGCGCGAATTTCATCTGGCAAATGTTTTGTTTCTACTCTTTGTTGTAAATCTCCTTTAGATATTTTAGTAACGCTCATCTGTAATCTTCTGACTGTATCACTCAATTCTTTGGCTAAAATATAGGAACATATCCAACCAAAGTTAAGCCCTAAAAATCCCATAACTAGAGCTTTATAAATTGCATTTCTTACAGCTATATCTACTGATTTTAAAGATATACCTATTCTTAATTTACCTAACTTTTCTCCAGATACTCGGAGAATGTCTGAAGATACTTCTATGACTTTTTCTCCTCGCTTTCCTCGTAATTGGTTGCCATAGAGAATATCCCTGAGAATATATGTTTCGGAAATTGTTGTTTCTTCTGTAGATTCTAGGGCTTTTTTGGTGACATGATAAGGAACGATATTAGGAATATATTCATCTTGGAGTTCGTTGGGAGAAGATACAATAATTTTATTATCTTTTGAATTATCTGATATAATTACATATACAATTTCCTCATTTTCTCGCATTAATAAATTCAAGTTTACGCGAATTTGACTCCAGTTATCTTCAGAAATTTCATTAGAATATGTATAACTTAAAACTTTAGATATCACTTGGGCATTATTGATTTTTTCCCGGCTGTAACCATTGCTTTCGCTAGTTGTCCAAACTGTTAATATGGCACTGATTAAAGCAATAATTAGTAAGGTAGTAGAGGTTAATATTTGGGTGTGAATGGAACGGAAAATAAACAATTTCATGGCTTTATTTAACAGTTAATCCTTCCACAAATGTCACCCATTGGATTTTTTTTGTATCTACTGGACATTTGTTACTAACAGCTAGAGTTATCGGACCTCCCATACTGGCTGGTATTGGTTGTTTATCCTTACCCCATCTAGTAGCTAGGATAACATCACATTTTTCTATGATATGAAATGGTAAAATTTGTTCATCTATGGGTTTTTGGTAAGCTATGGGTTTACCTTTGACAAAGATACTTTGTTGGGGTTGTAGGTTAATACCAGCTAGGGGAAGTACATCTTTGATCCTGACACCATGTAGTTCTACTTGTTCACTAGGCCATCTCCCTCGATAAGCTGCTTTTTCTCTGATTGTTACTTGTGGTAATTCGTCTAGTTTTGATAAATTTAGTTCTGTATTGTTGATGCTAATTTTGCCGGTTTCTGTACCAAAAACTATGTGAGTAACATAAAATGCCCACATCCCGTCATTATATTTTTCCTTGATATTTGGATACTGACTATAGGGAAAAACTAAATAAATTGGTCCCCCTTCACTGCGAGGAATTGCTTTACCATCTTTGGTAATTGCTAAAATAATTGGGTATTTGAGCAAGTCTTCTGTTTTTACAGTTACTTGATAAGCGTCACTACAGACAAAGGTAATTTCTGTTACCTGCTGGTTAAGAGCAAATTGTTGTATTAATGTTTTAACTGGAATACCTGTAAATGTAAATAATTTATTAGGATTAACAATGTTATTAGCATCAACTGTATTAACATTGACGGTAGCTAAATCTTGTAACTGTGACCAGTTTAATTCTACTGTTTTACCTGTTGCTGTCTGACCTTGTATAACTAAATTCCATTGAGTTTGTTGGATGTTTTCAGCTTGTTTTGCCAAAATTTCAGCATTGCGATCGCCAGCTTCTTTAAGCCATACTTCCAGTTGTTGATCTGTTGGCTTGTTTGTGCAACCTACTAAGCAAAAAATTGTGATATTTAAGGATACTAAAGCTAAGTTTTTCCGGGTATTCACAGCAACCACATTAAAAATCATTTGTTAAAAAGGTTTACAAATCGAAATTGGCTGGTTGATAACCAGTGCTGAACCAAGGTTTTACTATCTATCAGTTGAATGATGACTCTAAAAGTCAGCAAGGGTTAAGAGGTAACGGGAAAAGATTATTAAACAACTAACAAATAGATAAATCTACTTTATGGTATTACAAATAGAAAACAGCAATTACGAAGCAAAAACCCAGGAAATTGCTAAACAGGTTCTTTCTGCGACTCAGGAAAGTCGCTCTTTTTTAGGTTCTTTACGGGAGCAGATGCGCTTAGATGAAAAGTTACTAGCCTGGGCTATGGGTAATCCTGGATTAAGGGTACAATTATTCAGGTTTATTGATACTCTACCAGCTTTACATAGTAAATCAGAAATCGCCGCTCATCTCCAAGAGTATTTAGGGGATGAGTCTGTAGAATTACCTACAGCGTTAAAGGGAATGCTGAATTTTACTAACCCTAGTTCCATGCCTGGTCAGGTAGCAGCCAGCACTGTGGGAACTGCTGTAGAAACTTTAGCACATAAGTATATTTCTGGTGAAACTATTTCCCAAGTTATCAAAACGGTGGAAAAGCTCAGAAAAGATCAGATGTCTTTCACTATTGATTTACTGGGAGAAGCGGTAATTACTGAAACTGAGGCTCAGTCTTATCTAGAAAGATACATAGATTTGATGCAGGAATTATCCGCCGCATCTCAAAAATGGGCGCATATTCCCGCTATTGATGAAGCTGATGGGGAAAGGTTGCCTAAAGTACAGGTTTCTGTAAAGTTAACTGCGTTTTATTCTCAATTTGATCCTTTAAATGCTGAGGGTAGCGAACAACAGGTAAGCGATCGCATTAAAATTTTACTCCGTCGCGCACAGGAATTAGGGGCAGCAGTCCATTTTGATATGGAACAATACGCCTTTAAGGATATTACTTTAAAGATTCTCAAAAAGCTGTTAATGGAAGAGGAATTCCGTAAACGTACGGATATCGGGATCACCATTCAAGCATATCTGCGTGACAGCGAAGAAGACGCGAAAAATATCATTGCTTGGTTAAAACAACGCGGTTATCCTTTAACGGTGCGTTTAGTTAAAGGTGCGTACTGGGATCAGGAAACTATTAAAGCTGAACAAAAACACTGGCCACAACCTGTTTTTAATGATAAAGCGGCGACAGATGCCAATTTTGAGGCAATTACTCAGTTATTGTTAGAAAATCATGAGTATGTTTATTCTGCCATCGGTAGTCATAATGTGCGATCCCAGTCTCGGGCGATCGCCATTGCAGAAACTCTTAATGTTCCCCGTCGCCGCTTTGAAATGCAAGTTCTCTATGGCATGGGTGATAAAATTGCTAAGGCTTTAGTAGATCAGGGTTATCGCGTTAGGGTGTATTGTCCCTATGGTGACTTGTTACCGGGAATGGCTTATTTAATTCGCAGATTGTTAGAAAATACGGCGAATAGTTCGTTTTTACGGCAAAATCTGGAAAATAGACCTGTTGAGGAATTGTTAGCACCTCCAAAGATAGATTTATCTCACGCAGAGACGCAGAGACGCAAAGAAGATGAGGCAGGTTTTGTAGCTGCTGCGGATACTGATTATGCTGAGGAGGAGAAGCGTAGGAGGTCTAATTCAGCTTTTCAAAAGGTGCGTCAACAGTTGGGGATGACTTATTTACCGCTTTTGAATGGGGAATATGTGGATACTACAAGTTTTGTAGATTCGCTGAATCCTTCTAAGTCTAGTGAGGTGTTAGGTAAGGTTGGGCTTTTAAGTATTGAACAGGCTGAGGAAGCGATGAAATTCGCTAAGTCTGCTTTTCCTGGGTGGAAGCAAACACCTGTGAAGCAACGAGCGGATATTTTGCGGAAAGCTGGGGAGTTGATGGAGGCAAGACGCGCTGAACTTTCTGCATGGATCGTTTTGGAGGTTGGTAAACCAGTTAAGGAAGCTGACGCAGAAGTTTCTGAAGCTATAGACTTTTGTCGTTATTATGCTGAGGAGATGGAACGGTTAGAAAAGGGTGTAAATTATGACGTAGCTGGGGAAAATAATCGTTATATTTATCAACCTAAAGGAATTGCGGTAGTGATTTCTCCTTGGAATTTTCCTCTGGCGATCGCCTGTGGAATGACTGTTGCTGCTTTGGTTGCAGGAAATTGTACTCTCTTGAAACCTGCGGAAACCTCTTCTATCATCACCGCTAAGTTCACAGAAATATTAATTACTGCTGGTATACCTAAAGGTGTATTTCAATATGTCCCCGGTAAAGGTTCTCAAGTCGGTGCTTATTTAGTCAATCATCCTGATACTCATGTGATTGCTTTTACTGGTTCTCAGGAAGTTGGATGTAGAATTTACGCAGAAGCCGCAATTTTAAAACCTGGGCAAAAGCATTTAAAAAAGGTAATTGCGGAGATGGGAGGCAAAAACGCCATCATTATTGATGAAAGTGCCGATTTAGACCAGGCAGTTGTCGGCGTTGTACAATCTGCATTTGGGTATAGTGGTCAAAAATGTTCTGCTTGTTCACGGGTAATAGTTATCAAACCTATCTATGATGCGTTTGTAGAAAGGTTAGTAGAAGCAACCAAGTCATTAAACATTGGAGAAGCGGAATTACCCAGTACCCAAGTCGGACCAGTAATTGATGAAAAAGCACGGGATCGAATTTTAGAATATATTGAACTGGGTAAAAAAGAAGCGAATTTAGCTTTAGAATTACCCGCACCCAGTCAAGGTTATTTTATCGGACCTGTGATTTTTTCCGAAGTTCCCGCAGATGGAATAATTGCACAACAAGAGATTTTTGGACCAGTTTTATCGGTAATTAAAGCTAACAATTTTCAGGAAGCGTTGGAAATTGCCAACTCGACAAATTACGCATTAACTGGTGGTTTATATTCTCGTACACCATCGCACATTGAACAAGCACAAAGAGATTTTGAAGTCGGTAATTTGTATATCAATCGCAATATTACTGGAGCGATAGTTTCACGTCAACCTTTTGGTGGTTTTAAACTTTCTGGTGTTGGTTCAAAAGCTGGTGGACCTGATTATTTATTGCAGTTTTTAGAACCGAGAACCATTACTGAAAACATTCAACGTCAAGGTTTTGCACCAATAGAAGGGAATGAATAACTAATCATATCAAAATCAGATCCCCCTAAATCCCCCTTAAAAAGGGGGACTTTTTTTTATTATGTAAATCCTTAAATCCTGGAAATCCTGATTCTGACAAATGGTAATATTTTTATGTTATAATATTGTGTCTAGGGTGTTTCCATATCTATGGGTAAAAAAGGTGATATTAAACAAGTTGACGCAATTGCTAAAGAATTTAAAATGTCAGACGAATTAAGATATGATTTTGGTGATTTTATAGAGGAAGAAAAAAGAAATGGCTATGGTGGAACTTTAAATGAAAGAGGCAATTTTACATATCAGGAACTTAGACAAAAAGCTAAAGAATTTTTAGAGGATATTAATGATGACTCCTAAAACATCTCTTGCTAATTCAATACTAAATCTGAATCAGATTATTCAACCAATTATTGGTGAAACTTGCCATCAAGTGAGATTTAGTTATGGTGATGAATTACGACTACATTTTGGTGAGATGAAACCTTATAATCATCCTAAATTAAAACATTTACGCAAAGGAAAATGGCAACTTAGCACCAGGGCGACACCTTTTGATTTAATCACTAACACAAATACTTTAATGTGCTTCAGTTCAGATTATGGATTTTCGAGAGATGTTAGTGAAGGATTATTAAAACTATTAGAAAATAAAAAATTAACTGATTTTGCAATTAATACTAATAATCTGCAACTTAGTTTATCTTTTGAAGAAGGTTACAAACTGATTTTAAACCCGGATTTAGAAGATGATTCTGGGCTTGCATATTGGGAATTATTAATGCCAAATGAGCAAATTTTGATAGTCGGTCCCGGAAATTTTTGGGAATGTAAATCAATTCATGAACCTTGTTGATAGATAATCAAATATCACTTACCGAAATTCAAAAAAATATAACAATAATATTTGTACTTCTGTCAATTTCAGTTGAGGTTAATTTTTTGAACGAACCGCAGAGGCACAGAGAACACAGAGAGAAGATAATATATTATATGGGGTGTGTTGATTTTTAAGCTATAAAAAACTTACATCTTCATATAAATCATTTATATTTCCCTGAAAATTCAAACTTTGCAATTCAAAATATGATTGTTGATAAGATTGTAATACCCATAAACCTTGTTCATTACGTCGGAAACAATCTACTTGAGGTTTTTTGACATCAATTAAAACATATTCTTGTAAAGTTTCGATATTTTCATAATCTTTAAATTTATCACCTCGATCAAATGCTTCTGTGGAATCTGATAATATTTCAATTATTAAACAGGGGAATTTTTTATAATTTAATAATGCTTTATCTCTCTCATCACAAGTAACCATCACGTCAGGATAGTAAAAACGATTGATGGTTTCTATTCTGGTTTTCATGTCAGTAAAAAAAACTCGGCATCCACTACCTCGAAGGTGATTTCTAATTAGGGTGAAAATATTACCTGTTACAGTAATATGAGGATCGGATGCGCCAGCCATTGCGTAGATGTAACCGTTGATGTATTCATGTTTTACTGGGCTTTTTTCTTCTATTGCTAAATATTGTTCAGGGGTGATGTAAATATCGTGATTTGCAATCATATATTTAATGTTTTTGGAAAATAGTTTTATGATTTGATTATAGCATATTTTCTATAAAGATTATAAAAATCAACTAATTATTATCAGTAAAGTTACTTAATATTTGCATTTTCTCAGAGAAATTACTGAACAGCTAAAAACAAGAAAAAATACTTTTGATAATGCGGAATATTAATCTTGCTTGTGTAGTTATCATTTAACAATCTTGTAGTAATGACAGAAAAAAGCCAGTTTTGATATGATTAACGTAGATCAAGATCAGGAAATGAAGTGTCAACATTTTATTTTTTTGAAGGAAAAGTACCAAGCTACAAATTATGAAGATAATTCTCCGAATAGTTTATTGTATTTGATTTTGCGTAAGACTGATTTAGGGTTGGAAATTAGTGAATTAGAATTAAATTGGTTAGAAGCTAATAAACTAACACAAGTAATTAACTTGATTTCTATGCAGAAGTATAAAAAGGGAGAACTAAAAAGATTAGAAGCGGAATTTTCTCAACTGAAAGATAAGTATAATATTACTAGAACGTGGGAATCATCATCAAGTAGTTTTCTCTATCCTATTCTATGGAAATTAGACACTCAAGGAGATTTAGATAGTCAAGAAATTCAATTACTGCGAGATCATAATTTGTCACAGTTGGTAGCAACAGTACAAGATATTAAAAATTTTGCTGCTTTAAAACAAAAGTACCAAGCTACTGGATATCAAAATGTTTTACCTGATAAGATATTATATCCAATTCTGAAAAAATTAGATAAATCTCAACCTTTGGATGATTCTGAATATGAATGGTTGTTAGATAATAACCTATTGGAAACTATAGAATTTTTTGAGCAGCAAGAGTCAGAAAGACAAGCAAAATTTAATCAGTTAAAAGAAAAGTACCAAGCTACAAAACATATTGATGTTTCCACATCCAGTAGATTATGTGAAATATTGCGAAAACTAGAAGATAACAAAAAAATCAACTATGCGGATGAAGATTGGTTAAGTAATAGAGGATTAACAGAGACATTAGCAATAGCTAAAAAGTTAGAACAGGAAAGAGAATTTACCACATTAAAAAGAAGATACAAAGCAGAAAAATATTTGGATAATTCATTGAATAGTCCATTATATTTGATTCTTCAAAAACTCGAATCTGGAGAAAAATTAATTGATAATGATTTACAATTTCTAGCAGATAAGGAATTGATAGATACTTTAGCGGTCGCCAATGAAAAATATGCTATCAGTTTACAACAAAAAGCAGCTTTAGGTAATTTTTTAGAAGATGCAGAAATTACCTGGTTATCCAATCATGGATATGAGAATATTATCACCTTCGCAGAACAAAAACACTTTGCATCACTCAAAAGAAAGTATCAAGTAATAGATCCTAACCTACCCATAGAACCATTTTATGACATCATGCTGAAATTGGAAAGAAAAGAAAGATTGGATACTGTTTTAGTAATTCAGCTAATAGAAAAAGGTATGTTGTCTCGTGATGGTAAAATTACTACAACTCATTACAGATTAGAAGCTGAATTTTATGAACAAGAATATAAAAATACAGGAAATAAATGGAAAATACCAAAAGCTAGTAGTTTTTGGCGAAAAGCAAATGAAATTGAACGGGCTTTAAAAATTACAAATCTCGATCTTGGTAGAATCAGAGAAAATAAATTAAAATCAGCAATTTTAGTAACTAGAGGTGCTGCATTTAGAGATGATGATCAACTAGATAACGCTGAAAAATGTGCAATGCAAGCAATGGAATATCAACCAGACACTCATCAACCATATACATTAATCGGTGCTATTTGTTATGATAGATATGAATACGCGGAAGGTGATTACTGGTTTGAAAAAGCTGTTGAATTTGGTGCTGACATTAAAGATATAGATGCAGAAATTAAGCAGGTAATTAGGAATGAAAAGAATGAAGATAAACGACATCAAGCAGCAGAATATCTCTTGAATAAAGATGCAACACGCTATGCTTGGGCTAGAGGTTATCTGATAAGGTAATAAATAAAAAACAGACTTTTATCTAAAATTCCCTTGCAGTCTCCGAGTGGGACTGCTTACCAGGTTAAAATTATTATAGAATGGAGATAAAAATTCTATTCTTTCCCAACTCTGGTTGGGAATGCTTACCAAAATACTCCCAGATTTAAGGGTAAGAGTAGTTAAATGAACACAGTCACCTTAAACCTAGATCCAATTATTCGCCTTACAGATGAGCAGTTTTACCAACTCTGTATGGCCAATAAAGATGTAAGCTTAGAACTAAATGCAGAAGGAGAGTTAATTATTGTGCCACCAGTAGGAGGAGAAAGCGGCCGTAGTGAAGCTGACTTAATCATTAACGTAGGTAATTGGAATCACCAAACAAAACAAGGAATAGTATTTAGTTCTTCAACAATATTCCGACTTCCCAATGGTGCAAAACGTTCACCTGATGTTGCTTGGATAAAATTAGAACGCTGGGAAGCATTAACAGAAGAAGAACGAGAAAAATTTCCCCCACTTACACCGGATTTTATCATTGAACTGAGATCAAAAACCGATAGACTTAAAACTCTGCAAGAAAAAATGCAGGAATATATAAATAATGGTTTACGTTTGGGTTTGTTAATTAACCCCCAAGATAAAGAAGTAGAAATTTATAGAATTGGAAAATCTGTAGAGGTTCTCTCACTTCCTGCTGTAATTTCTGGAGAAGATGTTTTACCAGGATTTGAATTAGAAATTTGAAACATACATTAAAGCCAACTGATTATTAAATAAAACATTTGGTTGGGTTGCGCCTTGCTTAACCCAACCTACATTTTAAAATTTGAATCTTGAATTTTCTAAACTGTCACACCCTCCAATTGTTCATCACTCAATTCATACAATTGACGCAATTTTTCCAACCTATTACCATCAGCATTCCACAAACCTCTACCGTGTGCTTCCAACATTCTCTTCACAATATTTCTAAAAGCCTCCGGGTTAGCTTGACGCAATTTTTCCGCCATTTCTGCATCTAAAGCGTAGGTATCCGCAGCTTGTTCATAAACCCAATGATCACGAAAATCAGCAGTACCACCCCATCCTATTAAAGCCGTCATCCGTTGGGAAATTTCAAAAGCACCCCCAGAACCTTGGTTAGCCATTGCATCAGCCCATTTAGGATTTAATAACTTAGTTCTGTACTCCATTCTTAACAAATCATCTAAATTTCTAGGAGTAGTATCCTTAGAAAAACTTTCCACAAAACTAGCTGTAACCTTCTTACCACTTTGTTGTTCAGCCGCCTTTTTCAAACCTCCAGTATTAGCGTAATATTCCTGAATATCAGTTAAACCATATTCAACAGAATCTATTTCTTGAACAATGCGATCGCTTGTTTTTAATAAAGTCCTTAAAACCTCCGGTCTAGCTTGTCCCTTATCCTTTCTTCCGTAACTAAAAACATTGCGACTTTCCCAAGTTTTACCCAACTCATCACCATTATCCCAATTACCATCAACCACTCTATCATTAACCAAAGAACCAAAATCACCAGATGGATTAGAAAACAATCTCGCGGAAGAATTTTCCACACCTTGCGCTTTTAATTCCAAAGCGTGTTTTCTAATAAAATTCATTTCCTCCGGTTCATCAACTTCCGCAGCACGAAGAAACAAATCATCCAACAATTCAATGATATTCACAAAACTATCACGGAAAATACCAGATAGATTTCCTAACACATCAATGCGCGGATGTCCCACTTCCGAAAGAGGTTTCAAATCATATCTAACAATTCTTCCCGTACCCTCCTTAACAGGTTCAGCACCCACCAATTCTAAAAGAATACCCAGAGATTCACCCTTAGTTTTAATAGCATCCAAACCCCACAATAAAACCGCCACAGTTTCAGGATATTTCTG
This sequence comes from Nostocales cyanobacterium, assembly GCA_004292695.1. Lineage (GTDB taxonomy): Bacteria > Cyanobacteriota > Cyanobacteriia > Cyanobacteriales > Nostocaceae > Okeanomitos. Next base: position 20,050 of record RDXV01000044.1, read on the forward strand.
ATGCTCTGCTAAATGCTGATCAATAATTTTATTCGCAATTTCCCTACCCCGTTCATAAGCAGCAGGAGAAGGCATTCTATAGGGATCTAAAGCATGAATATTTCTACCAGTAGGTAACACCCCAGCACCATCCCTTAACAAATCACCCCCAGGTGCAGGAGGAATAAACTCACCATTTAAACCCCGTAAAAGATTAGTCAACTCATCAGTAGATTGATTCAACAAATCTATAATCTTTCTTTCTTCTTCCTCTCTTTCTTCTTTGCGTTCTTTGCGTCTTTGCGGTTCGTTCTCTTCCCCAAAAAAAGCATCCAAATAACCCCTTAACTCCTCCTCATTAGGTGCTTCACCTAAAGTATGTAAACCAGAAGAAAACAACCGACTTTCCAACACCTGCAAATACTCATACAACTTCACCAAATAATCATCAAAAGCGTGACCACTAAACAACCTCACATTTTCAGGACTAAAAGAAATACCCAATTTTTTAGCATCATCAAAAGGACAATCAACATCCAAACCAGTATCAACAATCTTCTTACAAATCCCCTCCTTTAACAAATAATTCTTCTGAGGATCTTCCCGATATTCTGCTATTAAATCCCGTAAACTCACCAACTCCTTATATAAACCCGCACGACCATAAGGTGGTACATTATGAGATATTAAAACCCCATAACCACGACGTTTAGCCAAAATTGATTCCGAAGGATTATTAGCAGCATAGATATATAAATTAGGCAGATTTCCTAACAAAATATCCGACCAAGAATAACCAGTATTTCCTAAAGGAGAACCTGGCAACCATTCCACAGTACCGTGCATTCCAAAATGGACAACAGCATCAGCTTGAAATTCATTTTGTAACCACTTATAAAAAGCAGCATATTGAGGATGGGGAGTTAAATCTCGCTCAAACATTAACCGCATCGGATCACCTTGAATACCCAAAGGTGGCTGAACACCGATCCAAACATTTCCTAATTGTACGCCCCCAATATGTAATTCATCACCGTAGGTTTTAATTCCCGCACCTGTTAAAGATTTCCATTGTTTTTCAATTTTAGAAGTGCGGAGATAACCTAACCATTTTTCTAATTTATGTGCATGAACAGTATTAGCATCTGTGGGAAAAGGTTTATTTTTTTCCCAGGTTTCTAATTCTTCATCTTTTGCTTTTACTTGTTTAATTAATTCTTCGCCATCTTCGGGAATTTCCCCCACATTATAACCTTGTTCTTTAAGTGCATGAAGTAATTTAATTAAACTGCGAGGAACATTTAATAAAGCCGCAGTTCCCACCGCCCCATAGCCAGGAGGAAACCCATATAAAATGATGGCAATTTTTCTTTCTGCTGCTAATTTCTGACGTAAGGAAACCCAATTTTTAACTCTATCAATTAACCTTTGTACCCTTTCTGGAACTAAATAAATATCTTCACCAACTAAACCACCTAAAGGAATTGTATCAATTGCCCCATCTAATTCAGGAAGTGCATATAAAACCACACTTTGTAAACCACCAATTCCTTGCCGAGTCCATGAATGGATATCTTGAATTAATAGAGGTGCTGCAACAATATAGGGAATATTTTTAGCGGTTAAAATGCGTTTTGCAACTTCTATTTGTCTTCCTGCTTCCATTGAACCCGCAGGACCACCAACTAAAGGAAAACCAATTGTAGAAATGATCGCATCAACTTTAACTGCCTCCTTTGAAAGTGAAGGTGTTTCAATATTTCCCTGTTGTCTTTGTTGGGTTTCATATTCTGTTGTCATCCAATCTCTAACAGCAACATGACCTTCCACTCCGTTAATAAAAATTGGTAAAGGTATTAAACCCGAATCTTCAAATTTTTTAATTAATTGGGGAATATATTTCTGTTTTGTAATAACGTGCTTTCTATAAAGTAAAATTCCGATAACTGGGGACTTGCTAATTTTATTCCTTTCTTTCTCCTGACTCCTGACTCCTGACTCCTGACTCCTTCTTTCATACCATTCTAAATAGTCTTTTGGTGATGTAAAATAACCTTGATAATCTGGATGTAATAAACCCATGTTTGGGGTTTCAATAGGTGCAGGAATATCACCAATTTTTAAACCTAAATATTTTTCTGCAAGTGTCCAAAATAAAGCAGCTACATTTTCTGTTCCTCCTGCGTTCCAATAACCATAAATAATTAACCAGTTTCGCAAGTCTTGAACTTTTTGAACTGGAACAAATTTTAATAGTTTGGGTCCAATTTTTAAGAAGCTGATATAACCTGCGAGTTTGTCTTCTTCTTTACCGTTACTGAATTTATCAAGGATGAATTTAACGGGTTTTGGCATTCCTTTGGGTTTGTCACCAATAGCAAACGCGCCTATTTTCGTTAAACTCATTAATTCTAGTGCTGATTCAAAAACAAGCCGGATGGGGATATTAGCGATATGTTCTCTTAACCATAAAACCTGATCATAGTCGAATATTAAACTACCAAAAAAAACATCAGCCCCTTGAAGTGCAGTTTGTACTTCCTCTGGGTTAGTGGTAATATTGCGATCGCTAAAAACGCGAATATCCAACTCAGGACAGCGAGAACTAGCCAAAAAAGCCGCTTTTCTGTACAGTTCGGCGTTAAACGATTCAAAACCAGCAATGAGAACAATTCGCTTCATAACCTTAATTTACGAAATATTTCTTTACCTTGATCTTAAACATTGTTGCGAATTAATGGGGAAATATCTACCTTGAGAGTAGAATAAAAGGTTTGTCTATTTTCAATAAAAGTAGTCTGCAAAATAGATTTAACCTTTTTTTCATGTCAATTAGAAATAAACAAGTTAAATTGTGATTATATAAATATCGAGTAAATTTAGTAGTTGTTAATCCTTAATTGCTATGAATATGTGATATCATAACATTGTGTTTTCTGACAGTAAAAATCAAAAATAAGCAGATTTTATTAACTAAAACTTTTTTGTAAAGTAAGTTGAGGATACACCATGAAATTTGGCATTGATATGGGTCATAATTGCCCACCAGATACGGGAGCAAGAGGTATTAAATTTGAAGATAATTTAACTATGGATGTAGGCAATAGAGTTATATCCAAGTTAAAAAGTTTAGGTCATGAAGCCATATCTTGTACACCAAGTAGTGCAAGTTCCGTAAGTCAATCACTGGGTAGACGTTGCGATACAGCTAATAGAAATAGAGTAGATGTTTTTGTATCCATTCATTTTAACGCCTTCAATGGTAGAGCTAATGGCACAGAAATATTTGCCACCAGTGATGCAGGAAGAAAAATAGCTCAACCTGTTTTAGATGAAATTCTCAAGTTAGGATTTTTTAACCGGGGCGTAAAAAATGGTTCTCATTTATATGTAGTGAGAAACACAAATATGCCAGGAATTTTAGTAGAATGTTGCTTTATTGATTCTGCTAAAGATATGCAAATTTATGACAGTGAAGCTATGGCAAATGCCATTGTAAAAGGCTTAACTGGTAAAGTAGCATCCGCCCCCGTTAGCACCGTTAAAGATGAAGAAAACAATACAGATACCAGTATTCTTAGACTACAAAAAGCCTTAAACCAACTCAAAATTACCGATAAAAATGGTAGGGCTTTAGATGAAGATAACATCATTGGACCAGCTACCACATCAGCATTAGAAAAATTCCAAAGAATTGTCGGTCTTTTACCCACAGGAATGGCCAACAGTACCACAACCTGGACAGCAATTAATCAAATTCTTTCCAAAAGATTAGTCCAAGGAAACCAAACCACAGGGGCAGTTATGAGATACATACAACATCGTGTGGGTACTGTTCCTGATGGTATTTATGGACGAAATACAGAAGCCGCAATTAAGAAATTTCAACAGCAAAATGGCTTAACTGCCGATGGTATTGTTGGTCCAATGACTTGGCAAAAACTTATAGGATAGTTAGGGTTTGCTATTAACAGAATGCTTACATCACAACTACAAATTTTGTAGAATTGTTAAATGTAAGCTTCGCTTATTTTCTAAACTTAGATATTGTAACTTCATTGGTTGCCATTGCTGCCATAATTGATAGCGGTTAGCAGCTAATAATGTATTTAACCCACTAAGTTTTTCTTCTGTTTTTGAATGAAAAATATTAGTCAACCATTGATTCAAAACCATACTATCTTGAATTTGTCCTAACATCCCTTGAATATTTTTGACATGAGAAATATGTACAGTAAAAGTTTCATCATATAAATCTGTAAATAATTCCATTTGATAGCGAACTCGTTTAGCTTGTTTTCTCAAATCATGAAGATTTTCGCCATATTGTTGAAGATTTTTCTCTAACTCTTCCGGTGTCCAATCAGTAGTATTGATAACTGCTGAATCATCAATTTCTGTACCAAACATCCAAGCGGGATGTAGTAAGAATTTACAAATTTCTGGTAATAATAAATCTGGTAAAACTTGATTAATTCCTAAAGCCGCAGATGGCTGATAGATAGGGGTTTCTAGCCATTTCTCCAAACTGTATTTAAAAGATTTATAAATATCATCTTTAAATAATTTATGAACATTAATTAGGGCTATTTGTCGCTGTTTTGCTAAATGAGAAAAAACTATTTGCAAATCATCTTTTTCTTCAGCTAGTAAATGTGGCTGATAATTATTTTCTAGTATTTCTTTGAGAACATCTAAATCTCTCAAATTACCCAGTATTTTAGTAATTTTACCAATATTCTTATCACTGACTGATTTAGGTAAGTTCAAGTGTGAATTAAACCCACCTATAGCAGTACGCAAACGGCGCATTCCCACACGCATTTGATGAAGTGCTTCTGGATCTTCATCTTTCTTGACAGACTTTTCCCACTGGAGAGTTTTGTGTAGGTTTTTCTCAATAGCTTGGTACACATAGTCTGCTAAAGTAGTAAACTTTGTAGCTGAAGATAATCTCATAACTGAATATCAATTAAGTATGCAATCATATTTCCGCATGATAACACCCTCAAAAAGTCAGGAGTGAAACTAGCTTAATATCTGGGTTTCTAGTTTAATTTTATAAATTTTGATGAATTATGGCAGAGAGCAAGAGGCTCTCACTACACTAAATTTGTAATATCCTCGCCATAAATCCAGGTAATGGTAATACAATTAGCAACAGTAAAGTAATTGCCATCAGTCCCAATAAATCTCTACCATTATCTAACTCTGTCACATCATTCAGTGCAGGTTCATCAACTAGAGGAATCAGGAATAAAATAATAGCCCATAATAAAAATTCCTGGCGAACCAAAGAAAGTAAAAGTAACAACCATCGGGAAATTTGACCAATACTCATGGCCATCCTTTGCCCAAACATCGCATGAACAATATGGCCGCCATCAAGTTGTCCTACGGGCATTAAATTTAAAGCCGTAACAATTAACCCCAAAAGACCAGCAACCGCCACTGGATGTAAGTCTAGGGCAGATTGGGCTGTTAACTCACTACCCAAGGCTATTTTTGCCAAAATTGCCAAGAGAATGGAATATTTAGGGTTGAGTGCTTCAGGGTTTAAGAGTCCGCTTTTATCACCCATAGGAACTACTTCAGAATTAGCCAAACCCCAAAGTATTAAAGGTAAAGTAGCGATAAAACCGGCAATGGGTCCTGCGATACTCACATCAAATAAAGCCTTACGGTGAGGAATGGGACTCCGCATTTGAATAAATGCACCAAAAGTTCCTAAGAACAAAGGTACAGGAATGAAAAATGGTAAAGTTGACTTAATTCTATAAAATCTAGCTGTAAAATAATGTCCCAGTTCATGAATACCCAAAATAGTAATTAAGCATACAGAATAGGGCAAACCATTAATCATCAGAGTCAGGTCAGAGTTAATCTTTTGCACTTCAAAACCAGCAATTTGCGCTCCAATAAAGCTAGTAGTCACTAAAGTCAGTAGCAATAAGGTTAGAGCTTTGACAACCTGATTTTTATTATCAATACTATTGCTGTTATTTTGCCGATGACTCTTAGTATTAGGAACGAGAACAAAAAACGGTTTACCATCCATGCCCTCTTGAAAGATTAACAGAAAGCGATCGCTAAATTGTTCTTCAATATTGCTTCTAATTCGCTGATAAGCTTGACTAGGATTAGTTCTTAACTGACCACGACAAATAATAGCTTGGGGTCTATATTCAATATTTTGAACATAGTAAACAGACCAGGGAAAACAATTTCTTAAATTACTTTCCTCCTCAGGTTCTATCGGACGTACTGGTAAAGTTTCAGTAGCAGGGTTATTCCCTGATGTAGAATCTGTAGTTTGACTGGGAGAACTATCAGCAGGAACTTTATGACCCCACATAAACAAAGTCCAGTATAACAGTAGACAAACAATTAAAGGGACAATAATCAAACTTGGTGGTGGAGATTGTTTTGCACCTTTGATTAAAGTCCAACCCGTTAAAATAAATGCTGGTGTCATTAGCACCAACCATAATAACCATACTGGGGTTCGGGTGATATTAGCAACACTACGTTGCACTATCAGATAAGTAGCTATTCCCAGTATCAATAAAAACCAGAATGTCATGTGATTTCAATAATTCAGAAGTTCAACAGTTCACAATTTATAGAAGTAGGAAGTAAACACATTTCCTGGGAAAGTCTGTACAGGAGTTACCCTTTGAGAATGTTTGACAAATTAAATGTTTGACAAATTAGTAGATTACTAAAAAAGTATTAAATATAGGATTTACCTAAAAACACAATTTGTTCAATTATTTCATTTATGGTTCTGACAGTTAAACCCCCACAAACTATACTTTCTGAAAAAACGTCAACAGAAGCAGCATTACCTAATGCTACGGAAATAACAGCAGATTTTACGGATTCAAGCATCAAAAAAATAATTGCCTTCCCTCCTAATAGGGATACACTAGGAGGAACTTCTTATCTTATTGTCAAAAACGACGGTAATATTCTGATTGATTGCCCAGCTATTGAACAAATTAATCAGGATTTTTGGCAATGTTTGGGTGAAAAAGAACCGACACCAGGTGCTGTCCGCTGGTTTTTTATTACTCATCGTGGTGCTATTGGTAAAGCAGCAGAGGTTAAAGCAATTCTTGATTGTGAGATTCTCATTCAAGCACAAGAAGCCTATTTGTTACCTGGTTTAAACGTTACTACTTTCAATCAAGAATATACCCTTGATGACACCACACAAGTAATTTGGACACCAGGCCATTCACCTGGTTCTTCATGTCTATACTATCGTGAATTTGGCGGTGTGTTATTTTCCGGTAGACATTTACTTCCCAATTTGCAAGGGGAGGCTGTGCCACTACGTACCCCTAAAACCTTTCATTGGCCTAGACAATTGCGAAGTGTTCAAGCTCTACGCGATCGCTTCACACCAGAAACTCTTAAATACATTTGCCCCGGAGCAAATATTGGCTTTCTTAGAGGTAAACGAGTGATTGAGAATTGGGCATTGGGCATTGGGCATTGGTAAAAATCTTTTCTTCCCCTGCTCCCCCTGCTCCCCCTGCCTCCCCTGCTCCCCCTGCTCCCCATCAAGAACCTGCAACTACAAAATTTTTGCTCAATAATTCCATTGCGGCTTGATATTGTTGATCTGATTCTGTTCCTATTTGCTCCCTTGTAATTGGTGGTTGGGGAATTACTATATCTGGAGTAATGCCTAGTTTATTAATGTCTCGATGGTTGGGTGTTTCATATTTGGCAATTGTGACGGCTAAACCTGAACCATTTGATAATTCAAATAAAGATTGAATTAAACCTTTACCAAAAGTAGTTTCACCTACTAACTGAGCGCGGCCATTATCTTGTAATGCTCCTGCTAAAATTTCACTGGCACTGGCTGTTCCTTGGTTGACTAAAATTACTAGGGGATCATCTGTTAGTGCCTGTCCGAAGGCTTCATAACTGCCTTGTATCCCTTGACGATTGACTGTGTACACTACAGTTCCTGAGTCTAACCACTCACGGGCAACTTCAATTCCTGCTTGTAATAAACCACCAGGATTATTTCTTAAATCGAGAATATAGCCCTGTGCGCCTTTTTTCTCTAATCTACCAATGGCGTGTGCTACTTCCATCGCTGCATTAGCATTAAATTGAGTTAGACGCAGATAACCAATGGGTTTTTTTTGGGGTGATAACCGTAATTCGGCAATGACGGGATTTAATTCGATGCGATCGCGGACTAAAACAATTTCTTTCTCTGGTTCACCTTCTCTACTTACAACTAGAGAGACAACGCTACCAATAGGACCACGCATTTTAGCCGCTGCTTCATCCAGGGTGAGATTTGTGGTAGACATTCCTTCAATTTTGAGAATGCGATCACGTGGTCTAATTCCTGCTCTATCTGCCGGTGAACCCTCAATGGGTGTAATTACTTCTAAAGTCCCTGTTTGGGGATTGAGCGCTATTTGCAAACCCACCCCCGTTAACTCTCCAGAAGTATTCACCTGCAAACTACGGTACTGCTCTGGATCTAAAAATCGAGTAAATGGATCATCAAGACTTTTGAGCATATCCTTAATAGCCGTGTATGCTGCTTGATCATCGCTGAGAGGTTTTCTGAGTACATCTTGACGTACTGCTCGCCAGTCTTGATTGTTAAACGTATCATCCAGATAAGAACGATTTACAATCCGCCACACCTCGAAAACAAGCTTTTGCTCTGACGTTAAAGCTGTTGCTGGTGCAATCAGCCCACCAAAAACCAGAGTAAATGCCAAAAATAACGAAAATACAACCCTAAAAACCTGTTTATTCATGAACGACCTTTTCTCTTTTATATCAACCTTAAAAGTTAAAACTCACCAGTTACCACTTTTGAGATGAAATGTATCTCTCGACTATGTTACTTTTTTTATAGAAGCACTAATAATCTGTAACGTCTGAGCTAGACGTGGGAGTTTACTCCTAGCTTGCTTCCTCAACAGGTGGGATAACCGCTCTCATCATCCCGTAAAAATCAGACACAATTATCCAAATTTGTCTAGAATTTAGATAGCGGGAACATTGTTTATGTAGAATTGTTAAGCAATTCCTGAGCAGTGATTACCCCCCAAACACGATAAAATCTACTTTGTTACCAACATTTTCAGCTTTGGCTTGCAAAGAGATCGCAATATATCCCATATTTACAGAATGTTAAGTTTCTGAAAATCTTAACAATTCTGACGACTAACCACTCTTTGTGAAAATCCCAAAATCTATAATTTGGGAGATTTAGCAAACGCAACTGATTCTTAGGAACTTGAGATTCTATGGCCAATGTTTATGACTGGTTTGAAGAGCGCTTAGACTTAGAAGCCCTCGCCGAAGACGTAACCAGTAAATATGTCCCCCCCCACGTTAATATCTTCTACTGCTTGGGTGGAATCACCCTAGTATGCTTCCTAATTCAGTTTGCCACTGGATTTGCGATGACATTCTACTACAAGCCCACTGTGACAGAAGCATTTTCTTCTGTGCAGTACATCATGAATGAAGTTAACTTCGGTTGGTTAATTCGCTCCATCCACCGCTGGTCTGCCAGCATGATGGTATTAATGATGATTCTCCACGTATTCCGTGTTTACTTAACCGGTGGTTTCAAAAAGCCCCGTGAATTAACCTGGGTAAGTGGTGTAATCCTCGCTGTAATTACCGTTTCCTTCGGTGTAACTGGTTACTCCTTACCTTGGGACCAAGTTGGTTACTGGGCTGTAAAAATCGTAAGTGGTGTACCTGAAGCTATTCCCGTAGTTGGTGTATTAATTTCTGACTTACTACGTGGTGGTTCTAGCGTTGGTCAAGCTACATTAACTCGCTACTACAGCGCTCACACCTTCGTATTACCTTGGTTAATTGCGGTATTCATGTTGTTCCACTTCTTGATGATCCGTAAACAAGGTATTTCTGGTCCTTTGTAATTAAAAGTTACGAGTGAACAGGCAAAAGCAGTTTCCAGAACCAAGCTGTTTGTTTTAAACTAAGAGCAAATAATTCATTAAGTTAGAAACAAGCAGAACTCTGTGAAGCTACAAGCAGCAAAGTTTCATGAATTTATAGACATTAAACTTCAACCCCCAAAACTGAACTTAATGTCATACTAAATTTGTGGCTGTTTACCAAGCACACAAACAAGCTGCTAACTCCATAGCTGATAGCGTTCACAAATGCTTTAACTTAACTTGAGCAGGAGACTACATCCAAAAATGTCTACACAGAAGAAGCCGGATCTAAGCGATCCTATTTTAAGAGCCAAACTAGCCAAAGGTATGGGTCACAACTACTATGGTGAACCCGCTTGGCCTAACGATTTACTGTATGTGTTCCCTATCGTAATTATGGGTTCATTCGCTTGTATTGTGGCTCTAGCTGTACTAGATCCCGCAATGGTTGGCGAACCAGCAAATCCTTTTGCTACTCCTTTGGAAATTTTGCCAGAGTGGTATTTATTCCCCGTATTCCAAATCCTGCGCTCACTACCTAACAAACTGTTAGGAGTATTAGCAATGGCAGCCGTACCCCTGGGATTAATTCTTGTTCCCTTCATTGAGAGCGTTAACAAGTTCCAAAATCCCTTCCGTCGTCCAGTAGCGACAACAGTATTCTTATTTGGTACTTTTGTCACAATCTGGTTAGGTATTGGTGCGGCATTACCTTTAGACAAATCCTTAACTTTGGGATTGTTCTAAATTAGTGTTCACTAGCTGACGCTAATTTCCACTAAAGTGTCATGACACCTGTGAGTTTTGAGAGCATATACCCAAGTTATGAGTCTAAAGACTGTCCGTAAGGATTTCCTGATTCAGACGAACTCGTACTAATGGTTGATATGCTTTTAAAACTACACAGGTGTCAATTTTTATGGAAATATTTTTGATCTTAGGTGACAGAAAACTGGTGATAGGTGAAAATGCTAAAAGTGTTTTCTTGTTAAAGTTTCAGCTATTAGTTTTTGAAATAGTACCTTGTCTGCTGCTATACTTATTTACTTACTCCATACTCAAGTCAAGGTCAATGCTTACCAAAGTGCAGCAAGACCATCTGACGGTGAAGAGCGACCTCAAGCTCCAGAACCAAGTACAACAATGGTTTGAAAATTTTTCCGAGCAGTATTTAACTAAATATGGTTGGTCAGATAGCCAACTGTACAGACTTAACTTAGCATTGGCAGAAGGTTTTACCAATGCTGTCCGTCATGCCCATTTAGCCTTACCTCCAGAAACAGATGTAGAAATCCGATTAAGTTTGTGGGTAGATAGGTTAGAAATTAGAATTTGGGACTATGGCGAACCTTTTAACCCTGATAATATCCCTGAACCAAAACCAGGTACTTTACAAGATCATGGTTATGGATGGTTTTTAATTAGACGTGTGGCTGATCAAGTAGTTTATGAACGTGATTCTGATCATCGAAATTGTTTATTGATTGTTAAATATCTTGTAGAAGGACAACATTAATTGAATTGAAAAAAACCCAGACCATTAAGATTAATAAAATAAATTTCCGGTACTGGGATGATTGTATTGATATTAAATTTTCATCTAAGCTAAATCAAACAACAATATTTCTGCATTTGAATTTGTACTAATTTCTAGTTTTTCTTCACCAGTAATTTGGACTCCATCACCAGCATTCAGTTTTTGACCATTAAAAATTACTTCTCCCGTAGCGATTTGTAACCAAGCATAACGCTGGGGTTGTACATGATAATTAACAACATTTCCTGATTCTAAAATGGAAGCATACAGGTCAATATCTTGATGAATTGTGATTGCTCCATCACGTCCATCTTTAGCACCGATTAAACATAATTTACCTTTTTTATCTTCTACGGAAAAGGCTTTTTGTTCATATCTGGGTGTGATTCCTTGCTGATTTGGTAACATCCATATTTGTAATAGATGTAGTTCTTCTGTTTGTGAATGATTAAATTCACTGTGCATAATTCCAGTTCCCGCACTCATAATTTGTGCATCTCCAGGACGAATAACTGAACCTGTTCCTAAACTATCTTTATGTTCTACTGCACCCGATAATACATAGGTGAGTATTTCCATGTCTCGATGTCCATGAGTGGGGAAACCAGCACCAGCAGCAATACGGTCATCATTAATTACTCTTAAAGAACGGAAACCCATCCGCTGAGGATCATAAAAATGACTGAAAGAAAATGTGTGATAACTATTCAGCCAATCAGTTTGACTACGACCTCTTAAATCACTTTTATGAATGATGTAGTTAAGGGTATTTTGGGACATAGGTTTACCTGATGAATACACTATTACAGCGCTTCCCGTTGTTATGAGGTACAGAGTTTTTTAGTTTTAGGGAACAGGGAACAGGGAACAGGGAACAGTAAATAAATCAGGGTGTACTTC
>RDXV01000197.1 GCA_004292695.1 Nostocales cyanobacterium
AGGTACAGAGTTTTTTAGTTTTAGGGAACAGGGAACAGGGAACAGGGAACAGTAAATAAATCAGGGTGTACTTCATAACTTCGGAAACTGCTGTATATTCACATAATTGGTTATTTGTTGGTTTTTGTTTCCTCAACCCAACCTACAAAATGAGAACAAAATTTTTTAGGAGGTACTGTTTCTGAATGATTTTTTACCAGATTATTTAGACATTGCCCAAATTCATCAAGCAATTGGTAATCTTGTCATTCGATTTCCACTACTTCATTGCCAAGAATGTGCTAAGACACTCAAACAGTGGCTAAAACAACGTAAAATTCCTGGTAAACTTTGGCGAATTTCGACCATATATGACAATGAAGACTTTATTTTGAGCAATCGCTTAGAAAAACAAGGTTGCTTTGAAACTATTACGGAAAATGGCGTTCATTACGGTGTTGAAGTGTTTGGCAAAATCTTCGACAATCTTTCCCCACAAGGACTATACCCAGATGACTGGATTAGAGATTTTACTTCTCTATCTAATGAGTTTAAAATAGAAGTAATAGAAGAATTTTGAAAATTTTTAATGGAGTTAAACTCAATGAGTGCATTATTCAACTTACTAGAAAAAATTAAAACCAAACCCGGTTTATATTTGGGAACACCATCTATCAGTAGTTTACGGATGTTTATTTTGGGATATCGCTTTTCTCGTTCTGAATTAGGTATTACTAATACTGAAAATGAAAGTGATTTTTATAAAAACTTTCAACCTTGGCTACAAAACCGCTTATCTATTCATACTGTTAATGCTTGGGATAAAATTATTTTACTTACCTGTATTGATGAAAAAGCTGCATTTGATTATTTTTTTCAATTACTAGATGAATTTATCCAAAGAGACAAAAGCCAGGATATTGAACCAATTCTAGCTGAACCATCTTCTAAAAATTCTCAAAAAGCTGCCTGAAGAATAACACTGAATCTTAGTGTACTGGTTGTTTCTGTCTCAATTATTTTTTAAAATGCGATAGCGAAGCGCGACCTAGTAATCGCTTTTTTCAAATATGTTTAACTGACTCGTTAGATCGTACCTCACAGATCGCTTATAATCAATGTATTATTGTATATCTGGGAGTTTAAACAATGTCACTCGCTGAGTTAATTCCTCTAGTCAATAATCTGAGTCAATCAGACAAATTATCACTTTTTAAACTCCTAGCTACACAAATCCCAAATGCTGAATTACAAGTTATCTTTTCTGCTTCAGAGTATCCGATTTGGTCGCCCTACGACTCAACGGAAGCTGCAAACATCTTGATGCAGATGATTCAGGATCACCAAGAGGCATCTACTGATGGTTAGTACAGTAGAATTTCCCTTTAATGATGATGAAGCATTACCCACAATTCCTATCATTCTGAGTTATGCTGCTGATGATTGATCCCTTGTTGCGGGAATTTTGAGATGTACCAATGCTTTCTGTAACACACTGGGCTTGACACTCAACCATATTTGATTGCGATCGTCTTCGGTATACCCAACAACAACAGCACCAATGGGTGAACCAATATCAGGATACATTTCTGGAGTCATATCTCCACTATCAACAAAATCAGTAATCTGAACAAGACCCCTCACTACTTCATCATCTAAACTGACAAAAATCCCAAACGGTGCATGATACTCGACAGTACCGTGAATTAGTTCACCTAACCGATATTTAGATTTGATTTTTTGCCAAAATTGATCGCTCATAGTGCTACCTTGGTTTTAAGACTCTTGGATATTGGTTGACCCCGCCCTGGCTTACAATCGGCAAAACTTAATGCTTCTGTGTCTAAAAAACTGGCGATTCTCTTTCAGAGACACTTCGTGAACGCCATTTCAATAATTGCTTCAACAGGATAATCAATTTCAGTAGCACGAGAAATCAAGGCATCCTGAATCCATTCTGGTAAGTGTTTTAAAATAATTTCCGCATCATCGGACGAAATTTGCTCCGAAGGTTTCACTTGCATGGGTTAGGACTCCATAGGAATTTTAACGTTATATGGTGGCTCAGTCGCTCTCAAAATGATCGCCTCTAGTTCTAATAGTAGCTCAGGGTTTTTCGAGTAAGGTATTGTCTGCACGGCAATTCTTACATCTTCACTTTTATATTGATCGAGCCAAGCCCACAAAAAAGCTTTATGTCCACCTTTAAAACGACTTCGTAAGCTTTTGGTTTTACCAATGTAAAGCAATCCCTGATATCTAGCACCCTACAGGATTGGCGATCGCACTATTGTTAGATAATTCAGTCAATATTCGTTTATTTTTGATAATAATCCTAAAATATGGACATTTTCCATTTATTGACAAATCTTTTTCATCATTCCCTTTTCTGAATTTAATTATTTCAAACTGATCGGGATTGAATTTATGTAGAAATGTTATAGGTACACCCATAAATCCTTTGTAGTCTAATGGTATGTCTTGTGTTTTATTAATATTAATACCATCATAGTTGTCATAATGAGGGTATTCAATTTCGTTTCCAAAATATCTCTTTGTGAGAGTAATATATTCATGTCGTTTAAAAGTGTCTAAATTAGTTAACCATAGACAATTGTTTGGAGAAACTATTCTATTTCCAGAGCTATCAATCCTAGTCTCTGTGCCATAGAGTTCATAGTATTCGGGGACAATAAAACCTGAAATACCTCTACCAAAGTTTATTCCTAACCACACCTTGTTTTCCTTAATTAACTTAAATATTTCTTTATAGGTGATAGCATTAATATTGCCAATTATTAAGAATTTTTTATCGTATTTAATTAATTGAGCCACATACTCCCTAAATAATGAAAATGGAGGATTAGTAACAACAATATCGGATTGCTTTAATAGTTCGATACTTTCAGCACTACGAAAATCGCCATCACCTTTAAAATGAACGATGTCAGCTGAACTTGGTTTAATTCTTTCTCCCTCTACACCTGTATATTCAAAGAAAAAACCATTTTCAACTTCTTCAGTATTAAACAAATCCCTTTCTTGTTTTCTATAACAAGCAGTTATTAATTTTTTAATACCCAATTCTGCGAAATTTGATGCGAAGTAATTAAAAAAATTGCTAATTCGAGGATCATCGCAATTACAAAAAACTACTTTATTTTTAAAATGACTTTTATAATGTTTTAACTCATTTTCTATATCTGAAAGCTGTGTATAAAACTCGTCATTTTTGTTTTGTTTTGCTTTTTTCAACAAAGAGTGCTGTACTTTTCTTGCCATTATCAACCTGGTATTATTATACAAAAATTTTCTGTATAACACTTTTGAATACAGGTATATAGTAAATATTACAGGCGATTCTTGTCAAGTTATGCAGAATTTTTTTGTACAATACCCCTGTTTAGAGTATCATACAGAATTTTTCCGTATAACATCCTATGGAACAACGTCCTAAAAAACTGCTCTGGTACAAGATGTGATCAGGATTAAGCAATATTGGATTGTTAGACATTCCCCAAAAACTTCAACCTTTCCACCTCCAACCTCAACCTTTCATTCTCCATCCTCAACGCCAAAATCTCATTCTTCTGCAACTCAATTAACGACTTCTGACTCATCACCTCACCAAAAGCTTTCTTCCTATTTTCAATCCCAAACCATCTTTGATAAGTCTTTGTATGTTCATCAACAGTATGACCTAAATTATCTGCTGCTGCTTTAATTGGTATTCCCTGAAGATGCGCTCGAATTGCACAACCATGACGTAAATCATAAGGTTGAAATTCAATCCCCACTTTTCTAAACCATCTTGATATATCTCTTCTCATCCAATTAATATTTTGTACAGAAGCGATTTTTTCAACCTTTCTTTCTAAAATATTTAAGGGTTTGGGATTCTTTAAATCAAATAAATCTATCCATTCCGGTACAAAAGGAATAACTTCCCTATATCCAGTTTTAGTATTTTTATTCACCTTCCAAGTATGATCTATATTTTGGGGAGACATCCACCAATTAATATCCGGTTGTACAAATAATTCCCTTGGTCTTAACCCATAAGTCGCCAAAATTCCATATACCCAACGCCACATTTCCCAAGTATCTATTTCATCACTAATATTTGTATTTTTGCGATTGAGGGCGAATTTTTCAAACAGGTAAAAACCAGATATTATTTTTTCATCATCTGGTATTTCTCGATAATTAGGAATAACATGATCCCGTTTAACATCAAGTTCAAATCCTAAATTAAAAGTTTTAATCAAAACCGAAGTTACCGCAATTAATTCATTTTTTTTATTTCCCTGAACTGAATTAATCACCTCCTCAAAATTTTCCTTTATAGCTAAAATTGTTAAATCAAAGTTTCTTTTAATAACAGATATATAATTAGCGAAAGTATTTTCACTGGTAATAGTTTTTTGCCGAGTTTGATAATATTTTTCTTCAAATGTATCTAATAATTCCCCAATGGTTTTAATTTCTTGTTTCTCTCTAGATTTAATTCCTAAATACTTCTCATTCCATTGGAAAGTATGACGAGCAATTAATTTACCCAATTCGTAACTTTCCTCAATTGCTGTTTTTAATCCCTCCAAATTTGCAGGTATTCCTAAAGACAAATCATACTGTTTTTTCTGCTTACCTACACTTTTATCACCTGGTTTTAAAGGTAACGTAGCTCGTAATTGTAAAGAATTACCAGTTTGTTTAATACTAACTCTTATTATCTCTCTTTTTAAATTATGATTAGCTTCGATTAACTTCTGTTCAAAAACTGCTTGATACTCTTTTATTTTCGCCATTGTTCCCTATAGTTGCAATCTGTAGAGTTCTCGAAATAAACATATCTGCGAACCGACAATTTTGATTCATGCAGAGATGGGTGGGCGATAAGATCCCCGACTTCTGCGATCAATTCACAATTTATTGACAGGATAATAAAAGAAGTCGGGGATCTGAGACTGACTTATTCCCTAAATATTCCCTTATTTATTAAAGCTAAAATGGTGAAAATAAAATGTTATAACTGAGCAAAATTACTTGAAAATAAGTTACTAAGAAACATTTTTGAGTATATCACCCGTTGCCATTGCAGTTATATGGTGCCTGGTGGTGTGATGTGCGCCCCCACCTTAACTGACATTACCCGCGCTTGGGGTATCCTGGAATATTTCCGCACCAATTGGTTAGAACCAGTTTGGTTAGGTTGTTCTTTAGAACGATATGAAGAAATTCAATCCTATGACGACTTTGCTAACTGGTTAAATGAAGATATCAAACACCGAGAATCTGACTTGGGCTTATATTGGCGCATGGGTTTGGATATTGGTTTAGATAGATATGGTATTGGTGTGGGTAAGTTTGTCAGTTGGGGATATTTACCCCATGAGGATAGATACAATAAACCCACCATCGAAGGACGTAATGCTGCGGTAATTATGAAAAGCGGTGTTTACGATGGTTGCAAAGATACTCACCGCTTGATGGAACAGGGTTTTGTGCGGGAAAATTTAAGTCATTCTTGGTACAATGAAGGTACTCAAGACTGGCATCCGAGCGATCGCAATACTTCTCCAACTATCAATGACCAAAAAGACTTTGAGGGTGCTTATTCTTGGTCTAGTGCCGTTTTACACCAAGACTTAGGACGTTTAGAAGCTGGACCCCTCGCACGTCAGTTAGTTGCAGGTGGTACACACGGTGACTCATGGCAACATTATGACCCATTTATTTTAGATGTCTACAAAAAAATGGGCGGTGCAAATGTTCACCTCAGACAACTAGCAAGGGTTCACGAATTAGTCAAATTATACCGGCAAGCGGAACGTTGTTTGAAGGAGTTCAAATTAAACGATCCTTGGTATATTAAACCCCAAGAAAAAGACGGTAAAGGATGGGGTGCAACGGAAGCAGCAAGAGGCGCTTTATGTCACTGGGTAGATATTGAAGATGGGAAAATTAAACAATACCAAGTTATCGCCCCCGGAACTTGGAATATTGGACCCCGTGACGGTGCTGGTAAACGTGGACCAGTGGAACAAGCGTTAATTGGTACACCTATTGCTGATCCTACCGATCCTGTGGAAGTTGGCCATGTAGCGCGTTCCTTTGACTCCTGTTTGGTGTGTACTGTTCACGCCCATGATGCTAAAACAGGTAAAGAATTAGCTCGGTTTAGAACAGCTTAATTCAGTTATCAGTTGAAGAAGGGAATAGGGAACAGGGAATAGGGAATAGGGAAGAATTAACTAACTGTTACCAGTCCCCAGTCACCTATCATCTGCTTCCCCATCTCTGCGTCCCAGTTCATAAATACCAGCACCCATACACGCTAAAATACCTGTGCTAATTCCCCAACTAGCACCTAAACTAATTTCTAAACCCCAATGAGATAAAGCCCCGAAAATAATAAATGGTACAATGCTAAACACTGAAGCATAAAAGGCGTTTTGTGATTCTCTGGCTTTGCGGGTTTTTTCAAATTCTGTTTCACTTGTATAAAGGGATCTTTCGGCAAAGTTAAACCAGCGGTTTAATTGTTCCATCACCCATTCCCTGGTAGATGTCAACATTAAATATAGAGCTAAAGCCCATAAACAAGTTCCGGCGATCGCAATTTTATTTATTTCCAATTGAAAGGGGAATATATCAAACATGATATTGGGTAATTTAACTATAGCCCCTAATTATATCCTAATTGAGTAATTAAATCTATCTGATTCAGTCTACTTGGTCACTCTCATAACAAAACATAATTAAAATATAATTAAAACTGCTCAATATTCTATCTATTTCGGTAAATTGGTATGATAAAACTGATATATATTGAGTTGTAATAATACCTTTAAACAACCTATTTACAGGTCTATTATTGAATTAAATTCTACTAACAAATTTTGATTTTTTTAAAAACACTAAATTATCATATATGATCACATGAATTAATTATTTTCTGGATATATATAATATTACCTAATAAATGTTATTATTGCTAATAATTATGATATAGTGTTTCCCCGTCTAATGAATTACATACCAATTTATTACCTGTTCCCTGTTCCCTAAAATGAAAAAACTTTGTACCTCACTAGCATGAGAACGCCTATAAACTGCCAAAAACACACAACCTCATAAATTCTTGGTTTTTAAATAAAACTCTATATTAATTGGTGAACAATGAATAAATATCTAATTACAAGCACACTCACAATTATTATTTGGCCATCTCTATTATCAACAGCTTTCGGTCAAGTATATCCCTGTGGTTTACCAAATACTACTAACATAGTACAAAATATGAATGTTAGCCGTAATAGACCAGTTATTGTCATTGGTAACGTATCAGAAAAACCCTATGTAGTTGTTGTTCCTGGTAATTCTCAACAATTATTAACCCAAATTAGAAAATATATACAAGACGCATTTTTAACCCAAAATAGACTCGGAACATACATATATGCGGGAGGATATAAAAATAGATTTCAAGCACAATGTTGGACTAATTTATTAAACTCTCAAGGAATTGATGCTAGGGTTGTATATTTTCGTTAGCATTTGTTAATTTATTGGTTGTAAAATCAGTGATAAAATTAACAAGTTAATAGGTATTATCTATGAAAAATTGGTGGGCTTATCAATTTATTTTTGTCCTTACGGCATTACTTAGTACAATGAATGCGTCATCAGCAGATACATTCAGAGTTAAAGTAAACCGCTGGTTAGAAGTGCGACGTTCTGTAGGACAAGTTTTTTATGTAAAAGGACAAACATCTCAACCCGTAAAAAGTGGTTTAAGACTTACATCTGTAGGTGATACAATTGTCACAAAAGAAGGTGCTAGTGCTGTTTTGGCTCTGGATATCGGTACTGGTTTTGTGAATATTGCAGAAAACACCATTGTCTCTGTCAATAAATTAGAAAAAGAAGGAAAGGGCGGTAGAGTCACACAACTTTTAGTCAAGACAGGACAAGTTCGTCTCCAACTTCGTCGCCTCACCCATGATACATCTCGTGTAGAAATTAGTACCCCCGCAGGAGTAGCAGGAGTTAGAGGAACGATATTTGGTGTTAGCGTTCAAGATAACGGTAAAACCGGTATCGGTACAAAGGAAGGAAGTGTAGCTACTAGCGCCCAAGGAAAAACAGTATTAGTAAAAGCTGGGTTTCAAAATTTAACCATTCCGGGAGAACCCCCTACTCCTCCTGTACCCCTGAGAGATAACCCCGGTTTAAATATTATTCAACTTGTAGCTAATGGTAACCAGGTGAGAGTAGTTGGCACTGTTGATCCAGTTAATCTTGTCAAAGTGTTTCAACAACCGATTAACATTGAACCCACTGGTAAATTTGATATTACCGTTCCCCTACCTCCCAACCTTCAAGTAGAAGCAGAAGTGATCACACCTTTAGGAACACAACAACCCTATCAACTAGCTGTTCCATAGAATTCAGGAGTCAGGAGTCAGGAGTCAGGAGTCAGGAGTCA
>RDXV01000045.1 GCA_004292695.1 Nostocales cyanobacterium
AACAGTGAACAGTAATAACTGATAACTGATAACTGATAACTGATAACTGATAACTGATAACTGATAACTGATAACTGATAACTGATAACTGATAACTGAATTAACTTTGAGATAAACGCTTTACTTCTTCACCTTTTAAGAGTTCATTTGCTTTAGCTAACATTTGAGGTATTTTATCAGCGTGGGGACTATTAACTAAACATGATTGTAAATTGACTTCATCTAATTTATCTGCTCTATTTCCAGGAAACCAATTATTACCATTACCTAATAAATTATATCGCATTTTTCCGTATTCCACCATATCATAAGCTAAGGCTAAATTCAATAACCATAAAACAACTTTAATGTTAATATTTCCTGGTGTTTCTTCCCAAGTTGGTAAATTAACATCCCAAGATTTTACCCAATCTTTACCTAAAGTTTCTATTGCTGCTTTTTCTAACCTTTCAATAATTGGGGGTAAGATTTGATCAGCTTTATCTAATAGTTCTAAGGTTTTTAAATGTTCATCAAAATCAGTTGGTTTTGCAGCACCAATACTTAATGTATGTACTTGGGGATGACTTAAACAAAATAAGTCATTAAACACCATTGGACTTAATGGTTTACACAGTTCAACTAATTTTGCGGATGGTTGATATAACAAACCTCCTTTATTAGATGGACTGATAATAAACACACCCATATCTAATTTATTAGCTGCTGCTATTGCTGACCAATTCCA
The DNA here is from genome assembly GCA_004292695.1 of Nostocales cyanobacterium. GTDB lineage: Bacteria > Cyanobacteriota > Cyanobacteriia > Cyanobacteriales > Nostocaceae > Okeanomitos. Next base: position 728 of record RDXV01000045.1, read on the forward strand.
TTGATTGATATAATACCAATGGAGGTTAACATAATCAAATTGATTGGTGTTAATTGCTTGTAAAATTATTTCTAAAGGTGCATGAGTAGAGAAACCAATATATTTAACCTTTCCTTGTTTTTGCAGTTCCTTAGCAACTTCTAAACAACCACCATCGCGGAGAGAATAATTTAAAGATTCTGCATCATTAATACCATGTAATCCCAATAAATCAACATAATCTAAATTCAAATATGATAAAGATTTTTCAAAGGTTTTGCTAAATTCTTCTACATCTGCAAACGGAGGAACTTTAGTTTGGACAATTAATTTTTCTCGTTCCAATTTAGGTAAAATTTTACCTAACTGCATTTCTGAAGTTCCATAACCCCTAGCAGTTTCAATATGATTAATTCCTAACTCAAGAGAACGACGAATAATATTTTCTAAGTTCTTTTGATTATCTTGAGGAACTTCTGAAAAATTGACATCTTGCCATTTGAACTGATAACGCATTCCTCCGCAGGAAAACACCGGCATTTGTAAATTAGTACGTCCAAATCTTCTGTATAACATCACGGAATTTTAGATTTTAGATTTTAGATTTTGGATCAGGAAAATGTATGTTTAAAAATACTGATCTATTTGTGTTTCTGTGTGAAGTTTTTCATAGGTGGGCATTGCCCAACCTACATATTTTAATGTAATAACTCATTAATTAGCAATCAGTAGTCATTTTTTTAGGTTGTCATCTTTATTAAATATTCTGACTCCTGACTCCTGACTCCTGACTCCTGAATTATTACATTTTACCTACATTTGCCGAACAGAGGGTTTACCATCAATAACTTCACCGATTAAAACTTGACTGACACAATTAACAAAAATGCCATTTTCTAGAACACCGGGAATGTTATTTAATGTCTTTTCCAAAGTTACAGGATCATCAATGTTTTCAAAAGTCACATCTACTACCATATTACCTTGGTCAGTAATTACAGGACCTGCTTTTTTCACACCCATACGTAATTCTGGCTGACCACCGAGTTTTTTGATAGCATTAATTACAGGAGTAATTGCCATAGGAATAACTTCTACGGGTACTGCAAAACTAGAACCCAAACGATCCACCAATTTACCGCTATCAACTACCACGATAAATTCTTTTGCTAGATAATCTACCACTTTTTCGCGGGTATGGGCTGCACCACCACCTTTAATTAAGTTTTTGTGGGGATCAACTTCATCAGCGCCATCAATAGCGATGTCAATATGATCAATAGCGTCTAAGGTGGTGAGAGGAACACCGTACTGCTTTGCTAATACTTCTGACTGGAAAGAAGTAGGTACACCAACAATATCTTTGAGTTCACCGGACTTGAGGCGATCGCCCAAAAATTGTATAGTGTAAGCTGTGGTTGATCCCGTACCCAAACCGACGATAGAACCTGATTTTACAAGGTTCGCTGCTGCTTTACCCACTTCTTGTTTCATTAATTTTACGGGATCTGCTGATACGGACATTCTTAACTCCTGGAAGTTTAATAAATTTGCAAAATCTCTTACAGCCGAATATACTACAAAATTGGGAAGAATTTAGAATTTAGAATTTAGAATTTAGAATTTAGAATTAACTTATCTCATTAAGTTAGGAATCAAATATTCAGAAACTTTTACAGATGGATTATCGTCAATATTAATAAAAATACCAAATTCATTTACAAATAATCAAGAAGATGAACAAAAACCTACTATTAAGCAATAATTGGTCAAAAGTTGTTTTTGTATTCTGGTTTGCAATTAGCACATTCAGTTTAACCTCAACCTTGCTTATTTGGGGAGGGAACAAATATTTAGTAATTGCCCAGGAAGTGAACACAGAAAAGCCATCTGTAAACAACAGTGAAAATACGAAAAATGCTGATTTAGATTATATTCAAAAAGTAGTAGAAGCAAAATTAATGACTAATTTTCCCGATGGTAATTTTTACCCAGAAAGGTTAATTAGTAGAGCAGAATTAGCAACAATTTTAGTGAGAGCATTTTATTTAGATCAACGTCAAGCTACTAACCAAAAAACATCTATAACTGTCTCAGATGTTCCTCGTTCTCATTGGGCATATCAAGATATTCAGACGGTGCTGAAAACTGATATTATGAGAGGTTATCGGGGGAATATGTTCTTCCCCAACCAAAGAGTTACCAGAGCGGAAGGGATAGCAATTTTTGCCCAAGCTTACGGAGTATTTCAATTTTCCAATAGCACCGTCAATGAGATTTTAGCAGCATACCCTGATCAAAATTCTATACCAACATGGGCAAGAAGGGCGATCGCCACAGTCATCACCGAAGGTTTCATTAACACAGATAATAACGGTAATCTTAACCCACTCACTCCCATGACTCGTGGTGACATAGCCTACCTACTCAGTCAATATTTACAACGTCAAAAGAAACAGCCAGAAATGCCCGTAGTTCCCACTAACCTGCAATTTTAATGGAAGATGGGGTGATGGGGTGATGGGGTGATGGGGTGAATAAATCATTTTCTGTTCCCTATTCCCTATTCCCTATTCCCTATTCCCTTCCAAAGTTATAGTAATAAAACATTGGTAATAGAGAGATTTTTATAGTCCCCGTAGGTGGGAAAATGAATTAATGCCAATAATGCCAAAAAAAGTAGAGTTAGAGAGGAAAACCTTATAATATGCACCTGAGTGAAATAACCCATCCTAACCAGTTGCACGGTTTGTCTATTCGTCAATTACAGCAAATAGCCAAACAAATTAGAGACAAACACTTACAAACCGTAGCTGCATCTGGAGGACATTTGGGGCCAGGTTTAGGAGTTGTGGAATTAACATTAGGACTTTACCAAACATTAGACTTAGATCGGGATAAGGTAATCTGGGATGTAGGACACCAAGCATATCCCCACAAACTCATCACCGGACGATACAACGACTTTCACACCCTCAGACAAAAAGACGGAGTAGCTGGATATCTTAAACGCGGTGAGAACCAGTTTGATCACTTTGGGGCTGGACACGCTTCTACAAGCATTTCCGCCGCTTTGGGTATGGCCTTAGCGCGTGACTTAAAAGGAGAAAAATTTAAAGCAGTAGCTGTAATTGGTGACGGTGCTTTAACCGGTGGTATGGCGCTAGAAGCTATCAACCACGCTGGCCACCTACCTAAAACGAACCTGTTGGTAGTTCTCAATGATAACGAAATGTCCATTTCTCCCAACGTGGGCGCTATTCCTCGTTATCTCAACAAAATGCGTCTGAGTCCACCAGTACAATTTATTACTGATAACATTGAGGAACAAATTAAAAATATTCCTATTGTTGGTGATGAATTAGAACGCATTACCGAAGGTATGAAACGGTTAGCAGTTTCTAAAGTCGGTGCAGTGTTTGAAGAACTAGGTTTTACCTACATGGGTCCGGTGGATGGACATAACTTAGAAGAACTGATTGCCACCTTCCAACAGGCACATAAAATAACTGGTCCAGTGCTGGTTCACGTCGCCACCGTCAAGGGTAAAGGCTATGAAATGGCAGAAAAGGATCAAGTAGGTTATCACGCCCAAAATCCCTTTAATTTAACCACTGGTAAAGCTATTCCTTCCAGCAAACCTAAACCCCCAGCCTATGCTAAAGTGTTTTCACATACTTTAGTGAAATTAGCTGAACAAAACCCGAAAATTGTCGGTATTACCGCAGCGATGGCAACTGGGACAGGTTTAGACAAATTACAAGCTAAATTACCTAATCAATATATAGATGTGGGTATTGCCGAACAACACGCAGTTACCTTAGCGGCAGGTTTAGCTTGTGAAGGGATGCGTCCAGTCGCAGCTATTTATTCTACCTTTTTACAACGTGCTTACGATCAAATTATCCATGATGTCTGTATTCAAAACCTGCCTGTATTCTTCTGTTTAGATCGGGCGGGTATTGTCGGTGCTGATGGTCCAACACACCAAGGGATGTATGATATAGCTTATCTGCGTTGTATTCCCAACATGGTGTTAATGGCACCCAAGGACGAAGCAGAATTACAAAGAATGACAGTCACAGGTATAGAATATACCGATGGTCCCATTGCGATGCGTTTCCCTCGCGGTAATGGTTACGGTGTACCTTTGATGGAAGAAGGCTGGGAGTCTTTGGAAATTGGTAAGGGTGAGATTTTGCGACAAGGGGATGATGTGTTAATTGTCGGCTATGGTACGATGGTTTACCCTGGAATGCAAGCAGCAGAAATTCTCAGTGAACATGGAATTGAAGCGACTGTGATTAATGCCCGGTTTGTGAAACCTTTGGATACAGATTTGATCCTACCTTTGGCTGAGAAAATTGGCCGGGTTGTGACTTTGGAAGAAGGTTGTTTAATGGGTGGTTTTGGTTCTGCGGTAGCTGAGGCTTTACTTGATGCTAACGTGGTAGTACCTGTAAAACGCATTGGTGTTCCTGATGAGTTGGTAGAACACGCTACACCAGATCAGTCTAAGACTACTTTGGGTTTAACGAGTCAGCAAATAGCAGATAATATTTTGCAGGCTTTCTTTAAGAAACAGTTAGCTGCTGTGAAGTAGTTTGCTTTTTTGTTCCCATACTTTGGTATGGGAATGAATTAACGAACCGCAGAGGCGCAGAGGACACAGAGAAAATGTTTCTTATTTTCTCGTTTTCTCGTTCCCATACTCTGTATGGGAATGAATTGTTGAAGGCTCTGCCTTGTTGTATTTTTAGAGTCAGAGACTCTAATATTACATTCCCAGTCTGGAGACTGGGAACGAGAAGTCTGGATTTTGAAATTTACAGGATGTTGGCGATCGCAAAACATCAAACAAAACAGATTACCCATATATTTTATTTTTAGACTTGACAAGTTTCTTATAATTTTGTACACTTATGTTATGAGTGGGAATCTGTGGGCGCAATATATATAGGGTTTTTAACAGCTTGGGTTGGGAATGCAGATTATCAGAATCAGGATATCCAAGATTTGAGGATGTACAGGACAAAATTGTCAAATAGGAAATAGCTCTAAAACCTCTTACCTTTGTGTACTTTGCGTCCTTTGCGGTTCATTCTTCCATATCTAGTACATAACCAACGATCATCAAATAACATCCTGATAGCGAAGCGTGGCGTTAGCCATAAATCCTAACATCCTGGACATCCTGATTCTGACAGTAAATTTCCCTTGGATTATTCATAAACCCATCATATCATAACCCTTTCAGAAGTCAAGACCCTTGATCTTACGTTAGTCATTCGCAACCATTCTCAATAATTTTCGGGGTAAAAAAAGGTGTTGAAACTTTTTTGGGATTTTTGGGGGAAAATGGGGTTAAGAATTGTTAAGGTAACTGATGCTCCCAGTCTGGAGACTGGGAACGAAAAAGGTTAACTTTCTCCCCCAACAACTACATTTTTAATCCGCAAACTTGGACCACCACAACCAACCGGTAAACCATTCTGTCCACCTTTCCCACATCCCCCGGACTCATCCCAGTAAAAATCATCACCTATGGCTTCTATATCTGCTAGGGTTTCAAAGACATTACCGGAGAGGGTGACATCTTTCACCGGTTCAGCTATTTTCCCGTTTCTGATCATCCACGCTTCCCCAGCGCTAAAGGTGAACATTTCCCCGTTTGTCATTCCCCCTAACCAATTCCGGGCATAAACCCCTTCTTTGATGTCGGTAAAAAGATCCGCTACCGGGGTTTTACCTCTTTCAATCCAGGTATTGGTCATGCGGACGATAGGAGAATAATGATAATCTAAACAACGTGCGTTTCCTGTGGGGGTTTCTCCCAGTTTTCCCGCAGTTTCACGGGAATGTAAACGCCCAACTAATACACCATCTTTAATTAATTGGGTAGTTGTTGCGGGTGTTCCTTCGTCGTCGTAAAAATAACTACCCCGATGTCCTTCTGGTGCAGCACCATCAAAAATTTGTAAGTCTTCCGATCCAAAACGTCGGCCTATGGTCATTACTTCTAATAAGTCGGGGTTTTCATAGGCCATGTCTGCTTCGGAAAGGTGGCCAAAGGCTTCATGCACAAATAAACCTGTTAGTATAGGATCTATAACTACTGTATAAGTGTTACCTTTGACTGCGGGTAGGGATAGGGCGGTTACTGCTCTTTCTGCTGCGCTCTTAACTTGGGTATCTAAATTAACTAAATCTTCGTATGCTTTCCGTGAACCTACGGTTTCTCTCCCTGTTTGCACTGTGTCCCCATTCCTTGCTGTAGCTGCAAAACGCATTTCCATGTCTACCCAAGACTGTTCAATGAGCGTTCCTTCTGATGTAGCAATGGTGACTTTTTGATTGCTGTCACTGTAGCGGACGGAGGTAGTTGTGATCCGCGAGTCTACGCTTTTTAATAGTTGGGTATAGTGATCACACAGTTGTTTTTTTTGCTTGAGGGAAATTTGACGGGGATCTGTGCCTGTTAATGGTAATTTACAGATGGCTTGGATCGGATCAATGGGTGCAAGAATAGTCTGTTCATCTCCTACTATTCTAGCAGCGGCGATCGCCTCTTCTATTCTTTCCTGGATGGTGGTTAACTGGTTGAAACTACTTAAACCCCAGCCTCCTTTATAACAAGCTCGCACATGGCCACCGATAGAAATACCTTCACTAAGGGTTTCTACTTTGTCACCACGCAATAAAATGTCTGTTTCTTCCGCTTGTTCTAAACGAATCATTAAATAATCTACACGGGAAGAATAGCGGGAAATCAAGTCTGAGAGTAGGTTTTGTATATCAGCAAGTAGGTTAGGCATTTTGTTTATAGAGGAACATTATGTTTATTTATTTGGTAACTATTTAGGTCTATTTTACTATTAATGGCACAATTTATGAGATGATATGCTAATTTGTTGACTCTTATGCTCAATATAGTTTTTATTATATGGTGAAAATTTCTAAAGCTGTGTATTTACAAGATCCAGATTTTTATATTTTTAATATTATTATTCCCTTGGTTTTTATTATATCTGCTCTTGTATTTATGCCAATAAACCAGGTGTTTCAATTTGATACCGATGAGGGAATTGCTTTATCATTGGCAAATTTATATAGTCAACACATAATTAATCATCCTGCTCAAACTTGGTCAGATCAACCACCGCTGTTTACACTGATTATATCCAATTTTTTAGATATTTTTGGTGATAGTATCAGCAATGCTAGAATTTTAATCTTATTATTTGCAACTTTATTTATTTGGTGTTTTACTCAAATTCTCCGGTTATCAGTGGGGAAAGCTACAACAATTATTACTATCCTGCTGTTATTTGTTTCTGTTAATTTTCTCAGATTAAGTGTTTCGGTAATGCAAGCTATCCCTTGTTTAAGTTTGGGGATGTTATCTATTTATTTGATTATTTTGTATACTATTGATTTGAGGAAAGTTTGGTTAATTTTATCAGCGGTAATACTGGCTTTAGCTTTACAGATCAAAATGATCATGATTTTTCTGATTCCTGTAATTTTCATTTACCTATTCAATACCTTTCACCCCATTACATCAATTTCCAAATTATCGAAAATTCAAAATCTCCATCTCATTAAATCACCTATTGTCACTTGGCTATTATCTTTAACAACTGCATTTATCACCGTTAGTTTATTAACTAACTCCCTCGACTTTAAACAAACTTTTTTATTTCATCTTTCCCCAAACCTCAAAGATCAATTTACCGAACATAACAGTTTCTTCGATGTCATATATATCTATCTGCAAAATTTCGATGTGCTGTTATTGAGTCTCTTACCATTACAATATCCTAGAAAACAGCATCAGCAAATTTATCAGCAAATTTATCAAATTCCATTATCATGGTTAATTATCATCACCCTTGTTTTTTGCAAACATAAACCAATTTGGTATCATTATATTGTTTTAATTTCTGTACCTCTGCTGTGGTTAGGTGCTTATGGTATGCAGACGGTTTTCGATCAGATCAAATTCGGGAAACTGGGAAAATTTAAACCATCTCAAATTTCCAAGTTTGCTGTTTTGACAATCCTGTTTACTTTCCTAGTCATTCCTGTTAAACTAGGTGTAATATTCTGGGAAAATCACAACTTTCTAGAAAAATCTCAACGTAGGTTTACCAACCTGGAAAGAGTTGTCACCTACAAAAATAATAATCAGTGGTTATTTACCGATGTGGGGATGTACGGTTTTTATAGTCAAATTAACATTCCTCCCGAAATTACCGTCATTTCCAGAAAACGTCTAGGTTCAGAAACCCTCAACTCGGAATTTCTCATCAAAGTCTTATCAAAATATCAACCTGAGCAAATTTTAATTGACAGATTTCCCCATCTTGCTGATCTGATGAAACCCTATCTAGAATCAAACTACCACGAAATTTACACCGATAACTCTACAAAACATTATCTGAGAAATGACGTATTTAGAAAATCCTAATCAAAAAATCTCGATAAAAAATCTGCGTTCATCTGCGTTTATCCGCGTTCCCAAAATTCCCACCTAAATAGTTGAAAACATTACATATAATGCGCGCACAGATTTCTACTCATAACATAAGGATAAACGAAACTTTGTTAAATGTCAAGTAAAAAATGTCAAGTAAAAAATGTCAAGTAAAAAATGTCAAGTAAAAAATGTCAAGTAAAAAAGGCGATCGCCAAAAACTTACTCAAAAACGTATTGTTCAGCCACCTTCCAATAACGAGAAAATCTCTTTAAATCAATAAAACCATCATAATCAAAAAACGGCTCAACCTCAAAAACTTCTAACTTCAATTTTTTCTCAATCTGATCACAAATCTGATCGAACTTAGGACTAGGGCTATCGGTGGTTACTACCAAATTAGCATTATGTCCTTGAGCAAATTTAACTACTTCTTCCGCAATATTACCCCGACGAATTTCTACCGGTAATTCTAATAAACATTCATAGATAAAAGTGATCCTTTTTAAACTTAATTGCCATTCTTCAATTAAAGCATCATCCCATACCCAAATTGCTGGTGTATTTGGATATTCTTGTAAAGCTGGGTTTTGAGGACTTAAACAGTCTCCGTTAATCCAAATAATTGATTTATTCATACAATTTTGTTGATGATGACAGCATAAAAACTATAAGTGATTATAAGTGATTTTGATCTGATGATCAAAAACTTGAAAAAAAGTTTTCCTAGCAATAAGCATGGGTCTATTCTCAATATTATTGAGAATGTTGTCAATAATTCGACGATTTTTGGTTGTTTCAGCTAGGTGGGTTGACAGTGTTCTGAGTTTTTGGTATTGTATTTGTACATCTAGAAATCTGTATTTTTTTTACCGCTCTCAGAGTGATTAGAGGAACTAACCACGAAGACGCTAAGAACACGAAGAAAAAGAAAGAAAGGAAGAGTAGGAATAGGTGTTGAAGTTTTAATTTCTTTTTTTACCTTTCTGCCAGCTTTGACTGTTGGGTTTTTTGGTAAAGTCACCTTGGGGAAATAACCGCGCTTCTAGTTGTTCATAGCTTCCTTCAAAGTCACATTTTCCATAAAGTGGACATTGGTTACAGTAAATGCCTTTGGTGTAACGTTCTAGGTTTTCTCGATTGAAAAAATAAGGTTTGTGACTAAAGGTGCTGGCTACCCACTGCCAGGACATATTATTACTAGCAGGATCACCATCTATTAAATGTTGTAAAAACCATTTCGCTCCGGCTTGCCATTGAATCCTCCGCCAGTGGATAATGTAAGCTGCTAACCACATTCTGATATGGTTGTGTAAATACCCTGTGGTTCTTAATTCCTGACTGAAATTATCAATACAAACCATACCCGTTTTCCCTTCTGTAATATCAGCGGGTAATTTTGCTGCGTAGTCTGCTCCTTTGTAACCGGTTTTATACTCTTCCTGGTTTTCCCAAATCCCTTTTCCTAGTTTAATGTACAATCTTTGCCAGTAGTCACGCCATCCTAATTCATTAATTAGTTTACTGGCATCTTCTGGATTTTTCACTCTGTCTAAAACATAGTCTCTAATTTCTCTTAAACTAATTACCCCATGACGAAGATAAGGTGATAACCTAGTAACTGCACCAGTGAGAGAATTACGTGTTTTTGCGTAGGCTATGGGATCTACTTTTTTGAGTTTTTCCTCTGCGGCTTTTCTTCCTCCCAGAGTTTCGCTGATGTGATCATCTCTTTCTGCTGCTTGGGGGAATTCTTGACGCAGGTAATTTATGAGTTCTTCTCTACTGGTAAAATCACGTAACATATATTAGTTATGTTAGTTATAATGGGTGAGTTAATTTGACTGACAATTAAAATCATGATTGCTTAAATAATCATACCATTTTTACCGAAAATGTCAAAAATTTAAAGTATCTAATTTTGACAATTGCCAATTCTAAATCCACAATGTATGTAGCAGAATTCAGGAGTCAGGAGTCAAACTGGCTTTTTCTCTCTATAAGGTTCAAGTTTGATTCTGTAACTCACATTTTTTGGAAACTGCTGTATATTTTATATAAAAACGCTAGGAGTTAATCATGGAAAAACAACCATCTTTAAAAGAACAACAAGGTTATTATCGTTATGATCCGAATAATTTGGATCGGAAAGGTTATGCAAGATTATTTCCTTACACTGGGGAAGATGGAACTATCCGTTATCTCATCCATAAATTAGGTGAACATTTATTAGCAGAAGGTAGGTTATCTGTACCTTCAAGTTTGTTAATTACTGAGTTAGAACAAAAATTTTCTCAGTTAAAAGAAAACTGGTTAAATTTTTCTACTCTGTTGGTAGACTGTGAGGTTTTCCAATCTGATTGGTTTAATTTTGATTTACCTCCCCAGGAACAATTTAATAGTAGTTATATTCAGGAACGTAAAAAGTTAATTCAAACTATTTCCCAGATTAAAAAAGCTGTTGCTAAGGTAGATCGAAATTTACCAACTTTACAAAAAAATGCAGAACAAAGAAGGTTGTTTTATCAAGTTTTGAGTAAAACTGATAATTTTCAACCACCGATAATGAGTGTTATTCATGAACGAGATGGTGGTTTAAGTGATCGGGAATTTGTGCGTCAACGTGTAGCTGGTGCTAACCCAACAGTTATCCGCAGGGTGCAGGTAAATGATAAAGATTTAATCCAAAGTTTAGCTACTACATCTTATAAGTTGGCTAATAATAGTAGTGTGGATTTAATTAAGTCTGCTGGTGAAAATAAGTTGTTTATTGTTGACTATCCCATTTTTAAAGATTTACAAATTACCGATTTACAAAATGGTAAATATGTAGGTAGTCCAGTTGCTTTATTTCATCATACAGATAAGGGTTTAGAACCGATATTAATTGAGTTAGAAAAAGGAAGGGTTGTCACTCCAGCAATTTCCGGTGAGTCAATGGATGAATGGATGCGAGGAAAGTTATATGTACAAACTGCGGATGCAACTCATCATGAATTAATCTCCCATTTAACCTATACTCATTTAGCAATGGAAGCGTTAGCTATTGCTACTCCTAGACAACTACCAATTAATCACCCAGTTTATCAATTATTATCACCCCATTTTAAATTTTTACTGGCTATAAATTACCGTGCTAATAGTATTTTATTAGAATCTGGTTCAGCGGTTGATAGTTTATTTGCTCCCACTTTACCAACTTCTTATGAATTAACAAATAAAGCCTATCGAGAAAAGTCTTTTTGGTATTATTCCTTGTTGAATGATATTGAAATTAGAGGTATAGAACCAAAATTATTACCAGACTTTCCCTATCGTGATGATTCTTTGTTATTATGGGAGGCGATCGCCAAATATACAACCCGTTATTTACAACGTTATTACCCAGACGACAAAGCAGTTTTACAAGACACATATTTACAAAATTGGGCTGAAGAATTAGGAGCGCCTTTAAACACCAGACCAAAATCAGAATTTCCCCACATCCCTGCTTGGTTGCCTCAAGAATTTATCACCGCATCGGGAATAGCACCCCAAGAATTACCTTCCTACCCCCGTGTACCAGGTTTTACAAAAATCGGTAGTTTACAACAACTCATAGACATTGCCACTATCGTTATTTTCACCTGTGGACCACAACACGCAGCTTTGAATTTCAGTCAATTTGATTATTTCGGTTATACACCCAATGCACCCTTAGCCAATTATAGCCGCCCTGGTACACCAACCAGTTTAGAAGAATTTCTACCACCCACAGATAAAGATTTTGAACAAATGCAATTAAGTTTTGCATTAGGTGGAATAAATTGGAGTAAATTAGGAAGTTCTGATGTGATTAAATTTGCAGATCGAATTGATAGACAAATTCTCGCTCAATTTCAAAGTGATTTATGGGAAATTGAAAGTAAAATTCAATCCCGAAATCAGCAACGTTGGATTAATACTGGTGTAGAATATCCTTATCTTTTACCTTCTCGTATTCCTAATAGTATCAATATTTGATAATGATTTATTAGGATATTTTATTATGATATTTTTGGGGTTTATAAATCCTAAAACCCCAGATAAAACATGAATCATAATCATCTCTAATTAACCAGATCAAATACCCATCTACCATGACAAACATTCCCGCAATTGGCAAACCCGCACCTGATTTTTCTACCCCAGATCAAAATAATCAAATTATCAAACTAGCTGATATTTCCCAATGGTTAGTTCTCTATTTTTACCCTAAAGATAATACCCCTGGATGTACCACAGAAGCAATAGATTTTACTAATTTAGCTTCAGAATTCGCCGCTTTAAATGCCCAAATTATCGGCGTAAGTCCAGATTCCAGCACCTCCCACTGTAAGTTTATCGCTAAACATAACTTAGGTATTACCCTATTAACAGATCCCGAACATCAATTAATAGAATCTTATGGTGCATGGGGATTAAAAAAGTTCATGGGCAAGGAATATATGGGTGTAATTCGTTCCACTTTTTTAATTTCACCTGATAAAAATATAGCACATATTTGGACAAATGTCAAAACTAAAGGTCACGCCCAAGCAGTGTTAAAAAAACTGCAAGAATTAGTTTCTAAATAATCCATAATTGGCAATTTTTGAAAGTCTTATGTGCCTAAATTCCAATCTTACCATCTGCGTCTCTAAGGTGAAATAGGAATTAACCACAGAGGCGCAGAGAACACAGAGAAATAAACATCATCAATCTGAAGGGAATAAGGGAGTATAATATAGGATACAACAATAAGCAGTTTCAATTAAATTCAAATAGTAATTATCATTATGGTACAGTTCATTCAAGCACAAAATGTCAGTATTATCTATTTTAGAGGCAAGGTTTAATCTTCAAAGAATAAATGATGAAAAATTCTTTACAGAATGGTGGGAAGATTTACCAGAAATAACAGATTTACAAAAGCAATATTTGGATAGAATTAGAGAACATTTTTTGAGATTAATTAAACGTCCACCAATCTTAGAAAATGCTGTAAAAATGATAGTAGTATCACCTTTATTAGACTTGGCAGGATTTTATGATGAACCATTTCTATTTGCTACGGAAGAATCTGTGGAATTAGCTATAGAAGACAAAGGAGAAATTATTAGAGGTAGAATTGATGCTTTAGTAATTCAAGCACATTTTTGGTTACTAATCATTGAATCTAAAAGGGCTAGTTTTTCACTATTAGAAGCTATCCCCCAAGCAATTACTTATATGTTAGCTAGTCCTGAACAACAAAAACCTATCTTTGGATGTGTTACCAGCGGTGAAGATTTCCAATTTATCAAACTCACTCATCCAGGTACACCTACTTATGATTTATCTGATAAATTCACATTATCAAAACGCGAAAATGAACTCTATCAAGTTCTAAAAATCTTGAAAAAAATAGGTACAATAGTTAGTTAAGCTGTTGTGTATTTAACTTGTAGAAGTTTGGCGGGCAAGATGCCCACCCCACAAGATTGAAACATTTAGAGATATAATTCTCCAATTAAGTACGCACAGTTTCCGGCCAAAGTTCTTTTAATGCAGGTGGCATCATTTGTAAAACATCGGCAATTTCCCCCGGTGAAACTCGCTCACACATTACTTTAAAAACCGCACGAACTAAAGTTTCTGCATCAATATCAGCATTCACATTCCGAAAATAATGATCAATATGTCCAAAAAAATCTGCCTTGGTTTTATCCTTAATTGGTTTTGCTCCCGGTCGCCAATTTTCGTAGTAAAATCCTCTTAATAAAATCGGTAATTGCGCCCCTAAATGGGCTGCTTCTTCTACCGTCAGGCGATCGCGTAAAGTGTGTAATGTCGCCCTTAAACCTTGAAAAACCTGATGTTTATTTTCCCATCCTAATTCTTTTGCTAATTCATTTACCCAAGGAATGGTTTTTTGAATCGTCGCATCAAAGGTATCTAACCCTGTCATTGACATAATTTATTTCTCCATTGTTTAATTAAGAAAAAGCTAATTAGAAAAAAGTTAATTAGAAAAAAGTTAATTTTTCAACAACTAAACCTCAGCTATTAATACTAATCATCAATAGAAAATTCTGCCTCTAGCCAATGATATAGAGTCAGCAAATTATCACTCTATCTCTAGCAGTAGAGATAAAGTAAAATAGCAGTGAATATAGATTTAAGGATGCACAAAATTGAATCTAATTTAATTAAATTTAATTAATGAAATTATCTGCTAATTGCTTTTATTTTCCTGACTATTTTGATTATTATTAGCAGAATTTGTCTTAGCTTCTTGTGTTGGTACAACCACCGCAGAAGAATCTGTACTCTTATTAGGTTGTGCTGGGATCACAGGAACAACTACAGGATTATTCTGAGGAACTGAAGTTGGTATCACCACAGGATTCTCTGATTGTTTTGGAGGAGAAGAATTATTATTATCAATAATTACTGATGGTGTAGATGGGGTATTTTCTGGAGATGAAATTGGTTGTGGTGAAGAGTTTGTTTCCTGTGATTTTTCTGTGACTGCTGGTGTCTGAGTAGTCTCAGGTTCAGGTGTATTTTGTTGTATCTTGCGTTGAGAATTGACGGCAGAATTATCTTCTGTGGTAGTTTCAGGAATAGAATTATTAGAATTACTAGAATTATTATTATCTTCCTCTTGTCTCTGTTGAGGAGTTGTATAATCTCTGCGTCGGCGTTTTCTTGTAGATACAGACTCAGGAGGAGAATAGTTAGAAGTCGTTGGTGTTGGTGTAATCTCTACCGTCGGTGTGGAAATAGTTGGTTCTGCTATGGGTTCTTTTAACGGTGGTTGAATTTCTACCCGTGATTGAGAATTTAATAAAATCCTAGTCACACCAAATCCAGCTACAACAAGCACAAAAAAAGCCCCCAAACCGATGAGGATTTTTGGTGTAATGATTTTTCTAGATAACTTCACTACTGTATCTGCACTGGCCGCAATATCACTAGGACTAGGTATAGATACAGAAGGTGTTGGTATTTGCTTTTGTTCCAACTGCAAAACTGATAAATCAATGGTTGGTGCTGGTTGAGTTAATGACTGAGGGATTCTTTCTAACCCAACTCCCGGTAGTAATTGTAACCATTCTGCCACCGTAGATGGACGAAATTGAGGTTCTACCGCCATACCCCGCATCACAGCTTGATTAGTAGCTGCACTAATATAAGGTTGCAACTCACGGGGAGAAGCCATAGGTTCTCGATCCCGTAACAAAGCGGGTGTAGGAACTTGTCCAGTTAATAGCGCGTACAAGGTAGAAGCTAGTCCATAAACATCAGTAGCAGCGGTACGGGGTGCTTGAGTTAAATACTGTTCAATAGGTGCGTAACCTTCACTAACTAACCCAGTATGAGTTTGTTTAACTCCATTGTTAAACTCTCTAGCAATACCAAAATCAATTAAAACTACTTCCTGTGTTCCTTGGCGTAAGATAATATTATCAGGTTTAATATCTCTGTGCAGTAATCCATTATTGTGTACCACCTGCAAAGCTGCCCCAATTTGGCGGATATAATGGATAGCTGTTTCCTCAGATAAAGGTATACCAGGTAACACAAAAGCCTGACCTAAAGTATCTCCGGGAATGTATTCCATTACCATGTAAGGTAAACCATTCTCCGTAAAAAAATCACTCACCCTGACAATATTAGGATGAACACAAGTAGCTAATCTTCTGGCTTCAGCTTGAAATTGTTCTTCAAATTTAGGAAAATCTGGATGTTGTCTGAGGCGCTCATTAATAGTTTTAATTACTACTTCTTGACCTAAGTAATGATGGGTAGCTTTGTAGGTAACACCAAACCCACCTTTACCTATTTCTTGGGTAATGGTATATTTTCCACTTTGTAAAATTGTGCCTGTAACCATAGGAAATATCAAATCATAAAATAAGCAGTTGTGATTCCGCTCAAGGTTTTTGTCTCTATCACTTTAGCAGCTAGTTTTATATGGGGGAAATTGATGATGGTTGGCATGGGAAAAGTTTAATAGTTAAATACCAGAATCTTCAAGATTTTTTTGCTGTTCCAGCTTTTCTCGTTCAGTTAGCAATGGACGCAAATGTTTTAGAATCACATCAGCAACAAAACGGTTGCCTTGATCATTAAGATGTACACCATCGCTTGTGAGAATGCCTTGATAAGACATTTTTTTATTATTAGTTCGCAAATATTCTTCAAATGCTATCCGCAAGTCGCACAAATGAACCCCTGAAGTTTTAGCAACATTACGGGATATGTCCGCATATTTCTTTAATAGTTGATTCACCTCTGCTTTGCTGTCTGGTTTTTCCCCAATTACACTGGGGGTACACAAGGAAACCTCAGCGCCACTATCTCGTATTTGCTGGATCATATCCCGTAACCCTTGCTCAAATACCTTGGCATCTGTACCTGTAACGTTGTCAAAAGCGTAAAAGTGCCAAACATCGTTGATTCCAATATAAATAACAACATGAGTGGGATTTTTAGCAAGTACATCTTTTTGTAATCTTGCCTGTAAGTCAGTTACTTTGTTACCACTGATACCAGCCCCTATTACCTCTAAATTATGATTTGGGTATTCTTGTTTTAAAGTATTTGCCACAATAGTTACATAACCATTGCGCTTTACACCAGCTTGGGTAATGGAATCTCCGAAAAAAATAATACGGGCAAATACTGGTTTTTTAAACACTATTTGATACAAATGATTGATAAATAAAAATCCGACTATTAGGAATAGTATTAGTAAAATTGTTTTTTTAGCTGTCATCTTCAGCAATTATAATGTTAAAGTATCAACACAACCAGAGTATAAAATTTGGGCGGAAAAATCCGCCCTTGTGCTTTTTATTCCTGCACAGATGCTAATTTTAAAGGATACAAAGGTTCAGATCCATTTAGCTGCCAAATTCTAAACACTAACGCAGCCGCAACAGTTAACCACACACAGGAAAAAGATAAAATCATTCCCGATAAAGGTACAGTTTGCCAGTAAATTGCAGTAACGACAATTGCAGATAACCAAGGTCCCAAAATCACTACAGGAACAGCAGCACCTAATCTACGTTCTACAGTAAAAATCGTATTCCAAGTATCACCAACTGCTAAATGAATCACAAACAAAATTAAAGGTAATACGAAGAATTGATGATCTAATTTCTGCCAAATTAACACAGAAGAAATGACCCTTAAAACAGCAATCAGCATCCAAACTATGGGAAATGCTAATGGTGGTGGCGCCCATTTTGGTCTAATTACCTGATCATAGGTTTTACGAGAACGGGTATTATCTAACAGGGAAAAAATGCGGGAACGGATACTTAATAAAGCAAAAAATAACGCTGTTACTACAGTGCTAAACCAACTAGGAAAGAGGGAATTTTGCTCAATCAAATTTACAAACTTATCCATTCCTAGTAATACTAACAACATTACACCTATTTGTAAGATAGTCCCTAATTTGTAGACTATTACAGCCTTGATATCTATTTCCTTTGTGTCTGCTGGTATATTTAGGTTTTGTGTTCCTGGTTTGACACCCATGACAGTGTTAACAAACTTTTCCAGGATACTAATATTATTTGATTGATCCATAATCACAGAACGATGAATAGTTATATCATTCATGATATTACTTTTGGCAGTTTTATAACCACTGACCACCACGAAAACGCCATCTAGGAAAAATAATTCTCATTAAACTTTGAGAAGTCAGAAAAACTGCTAACCACACTACAGAATAATGGAGCAAAAATAAACCAATAGATAATTTTTCTTTGGGTATGGGTATGGGTAAAAAACCCAAAATTTTGATACCACACAAAACAAATAGCATTTCCCAAATACCCGCAAAAAGTTGATAAGCTGCTGGCCAGTCTCTATCCCAACGTTTTTTTTGGATTAAGTTATAAATTACATCCCAACCTAATCCAAAAATAGCAACGTAACCTAAAATTAAGAAGTAAACCGAGTTTTTCTGACCATCTATTAAACCCAAAGCAAAGGGTATGGAGACTAAAACCCCCACAGTTGCTAATAGTAATAATCGTGTTTGCCAACGACCAAATAAAGTTGGAGTCATAATAATTTAAGGAGATCAAGGAGTCAGAATTTCAAGGATTTCCAGGAGTTGGGAGGATGGGGATGAAAGCAAAAATTAATAACCCATTCCCCAGTCACCAGTCCCCAGTCACCAGTCCCCAGTTTTAAGTTGATAGTCTAATTGACAGTGATATTTAGATAATTCATCCCAATTTAAAACAGCTTCTAATAAATCTTTATAACCTAGTGTATTGGGGTGCAGTCCATCTGCTGTCATCCGTTCATTACGCCAATTTTCACTATGGGACATCCATTGATCAAATATGTCTAAATAAGGTATATTTCTTTGCTCACAAGCTGAACGGGTAGCTTCTTTATAAAGATATTGATCTTGATGATTGTAGTATAAACAATCTAAAAAAGGCATCTTATCTTCATTAACTGGGACCATACCGACAAAGAGAACTGGACATAATTTTTGTGCTTTGTCTAGTAATGTGGAAATTTCTGATGTAAAGTGAGTAAAGTCCGTATAATTTTTACCATCAGGACGACCTAAGCGGGGGGTGTCATTCACTCCTACGGAGAGAATAATTAGATCGGGTACACGGTTTCTAATTTCTCCCCGGTGACGAAATTCTATTTCTAAGCGCTGGGAAACTTGCTGAGTGCGATCGCCTCTGACACCCAAATTATACAGTACATGACCCACATTATCAGGTAACATCCACCACCGGCGCAGTTGTTCCACCCAACCCCCTTTTTCTGGATCTCCATATCCATACACCAAACTATCTCCCAAAGCGATAATTTTTAAAGGTTGGCAAAATTTTGGTGTTACCGACAGCGTTAATGAGGATGGCTTTACAGTTTGCATCTTGAATACTAATGTGACTGGTAGTTTTACAAAATTCTATAAGTTGCTGCACTATTATATAGTATAATTTTAGCTATTTTGATTGAGTAATTTATTTTTTTCATAAAGTCAGAAACAGGCACAAATTTTCCTTAACTGCGTCAACCAGTGAGAATGTTGTTAATGAATCCAGATTTATGTCATCAAAAAAGTACAATAGCCCAAACTGAATATATGACTACTAACTAATGAAAGATAATTATTTAAGATGATTTTATTCCTGAAAACACATAAAAATTATGTTTCTAATTTACGTCTTTAAAGATGATCAGGTAATATAAATTTTGCATCTTAGCTATTCAATGCTAAAATGATTTTTGTTGTCCATAAAACCTAAAAATAAAAACAAAACTATGACTTGGTATCAGCGAATTTTCAAAAACCTTTTTACATGGCTGTTTTTAATATCATTTACTACAGTTTTATTAACTAATCATCTCATTCCTGTAACTGCCCAAATCCCCAGACAAGAAATTCGTGGAGTTTGGGTAACTAATAATGACCTCAACATTTTTAAGGATAAGAAACAAGTTGCAGATGCAGTTACAAAATTAAGACAATTAAACTTTAACACTATTTATCCAGTAGTTTGGAATTCTGGTTATGTCATGTATCCCAGCAAAGTAGCCAAAAGTATTGATATTCAACCATTTGTATTTCGTGGTTCAGATGGTCATGATATTCTTGCAGATATTATTGATAAAGCCCATCGGCAAAATTTAATGGTAGTACCTTGGTTTGAATTTGGGTTTATGACTCCTCCTACTTCAGAATTAGCATTAAATAAACCAGAATGGTTAACCATCAAACGTAATGGGGGAGAAACTTCTATTAGTGCAGCCGGTGAAGTTTCTTGGTTAAATCCTTTTCATCCAGAAGTACAGCAATTTATCACTAATTTATTAGTAGAAATGGCTTCTAAATATGACATTGATGGCATTCAATTTGATGATCATACCAGTTTACCCCATGAATTTGGTTATGATAAATATACCACTGCTTTGTATCGTCAAGAAACACAAAAAAATCCTCCTGCTGATTCACAAGATCCAGAATGGGTAAAATGGAGAGCAGATAAAATTACAGATTTCATGGTGAGACTGAATCAAAGAATTAAGCAAATTAAACCAAGAGCAATTATTTCTGTTTCACCAAATTATTATGATTTTGCCTATAAATTACAACTGCAAGACTGGTTAAATTGGGTGAGATTAAATGTAGTTGATGAGTTAATTGTTCAAGTTTATCGTGATAATTTAGCTAGTTTTACCACCAAACTTGATCGCCCAGAAATGAAAGAAGTACAACAAAAAATTAGCACTGGTGTGGGAATTATGGCAGGTTTAAGAACTAATCCTGTACCTATGCAACAAATTACATCCCAAGTAAGAACCGCCCAACAAAGAGGATTAGGTGTAGTGTTTTTCTATTATGAAAGTCTCTGGAATAATTCTCAAGAATCATTCAAAAAACGTCTAGCAGGATTTAAAAATCTTTTCCCCTATCCTGCTGTGAGATTAGCCTCAGAATAGATTTTAATTAGTTGATAGTTGACAGTTGATAGTTGATAGTTGACAGTTGATAGTTGACAATTGATAGTTGACAGTTGACAGTTGATAGTTGACAGTTGATAGTTGACAGTTGATAGTTGATAGTTGATAGTTGATAGTTGATAGTTGACAGTTGACAGTTGATAGTTGACAGTTGATAGTTGATAGTTGATAGTTGACAGTTGATAGTTGACAGTTGATAGTTGACAGTTGACAGTTGACAGTTGACAGTTGACAGTTGATAGTTGACAGTTGATAGTTGACAGTTGATAGTTGACAATTGATAGTTGATAGTTGACAGTTGATAGTTGACAGTTGACAGTTGACAGTTGACAGTTGATAGTTGACAATTGATAGTTGATAGTTGACAGTTGATAGTTGACAGTTGATAGTTGACAATTGATAGTTGATAGTTGATAGTTATTATTTTTTTACTGTTAACTGATAACTGTTAACTGTTAACTGTTAAGGTTGTTGGTTGAAAACCCATTTAATCCACTGATTTATAGAACTGAAAGTATTTAAACGTTTTAAACTAGGCGCACGGGCAATATACATCCCATCCACAGCAACTAAGGCTGAATATTGTAACCCTAAAAAACTATCCACTGCTGCATATGGACCACCTAAAGTTATCGCCCCTGATACATACATTTGACCTTTAGTATTTCGCATTTCTACTAATTCAAAATTATTAGCTACTACCAATCTTTCTAAATGATTTAAAGGTAAATTGTAGTGATTTACTAAATCTTCTAAAAGTGGATTTGCTTTAACTTTGGCATCTAATCCTGTAGCATCAATAATGTATTTTGCTGTTAGTTTCATTTCCCCAAAACCCTTTTCTTGAATACTGGTAATTGTTTGATTTTGGGCATCTTTTTCTACAGCAACAACTTGACCAAATGTGATTTGATACCAACCTTCTTTAATTCCTGTTTCTACTATATTTTGCCAGTCTACTCTGTCCGCTGTAGTTGTTCCTCCCCAGTCTGCTAAAAGTCTTTGTCTTTCTTCGGGAGTTGCTTTTTCTAACATTACTCGTAATTCTCCACCCCAACAAGCTTTAGGCCAGTTAAAGGGTTGAAATTCATAATGATTTTTAACTAGACGTTGGGCTTTTTGAAATTTATTTCCTTGGGGTTTTGGCGATCGCATTAAATGTAAAATAGTAATATTGCGGTTTTGTTTTCTCACTTCATAAATACGTTGAATAATCCGCGAAGCAACAATACCTCTACCCCTAATTAAAACAGTACCACCATTTTTTTCTAACTCCTCATACACATGACTATGATCTTCATAGGCATTGACTACAGATTTAAAATCTTGATATTTTTCTCTATAAGCTTGTAAATCTGGTAAAAATTGAATAGCGGGATATCCCGTAGCTAAATGTAAATAACGACAAACTAAAAAACCATATTCTCCCGGACTTTTAGCATACGCAACACAATATCTACCATCTTCCGTTTTCCTAATTCCTCTCACCCTACCATAACGATAAATTTGTTGCCAATTTATCCGTTTACTTTCCCTATCTATCGAATCAAAAACATTACCTGCACGGGGAGTATAGGTTTCTGCAAAAGTTGGTTCATTAAAAACTTGCCATAAATATCTAAATGCAGATTTAACATTACCTTTCATTAAATCATGGCACGATTCCCTCAGCGCATAACTTGGCCAACCCCAAATATTATCAGGACAAGAATCAGAATTAGAACGCAACCTTTCATGCAAAGGAATTTGAGAATTTAAACACAATCTTTTATACCGTGCATAGGGTTCTGGTTCTAATCCCACTGCAATAATTTTATCAGCCTTTATACCACTAATTCTTAATAAATCCACCCAAATAAAACTACCTAAACCAGCACCCACAGCCAAATAATCACATTCATCTACAGGTAAACCCGTTGCATGAATAGCTTGTAAATCAACTTTATTTTGATTAAATTCTTGCGGGGGAAAACTTCTACTAACAGGTGTAGCTTGTGGAATAGGAGAAATATTTGGATCAGGAAGATTAGTATGGGGATTAAATTGAATATTTGAGGGATTATTAGGAATTACAGTAACAGCATTTATCCCAAATGTTATAGTAATAATATATGGTCCAATCTGGATAGTATCCCCATTATTTAACTGACAGCGAGTTTGTTTTTGCCCATTAACATAAACACCATTAGCACTATTTTGATCAACAATAATAAAATTATTTTGTTCCCAATCTTGCTCCCAATCAATTAAAGCATGATAACGAGAAACTTCATTACTATTGAGTAGCATTCTAGAGACACGTTGACCACTAATTTCTGCGGGTAATTTAGCAAATTCCCTACCAAAAGCAATAGGGAGATTTAGTTTAGGTTCTCTTCTTTCTCCCGTAGTTGGATCTTCCCAACTTAATTGGATTTGTAAATTAGTCATTTATCAGTTATCAGTTATCAGTTATCAGTTATCAGTTATCAGTTATCAGTTATCAGTTATCAGTTATCAGTTATGATTCACAATCACCTAATTAGTACACTAACTGCTGCTGCTAAAGATGTACCACACCAAGGACAACCTATATGTAAATTTTCTGGTGGGGAAATTTTATGACAATTAGGACATTCTAAACCATAGGTTGTGTTTGGTTGTGTTGGTATTGGTTGTTGAAAAAGTTGATTTGTTGGCTGTTGTAATTTTGGATCTTTTGGGTCTATGATTGTATTAGGAATACTTTTAGCAATAACAGTCACATTAATTTGCTGTTGTCCTAAATAAATAACGCTATTTTGATGTAACAGCATTTCTCCTTTTAATAAAGGTTGACCATCTACCAATGGTGGGTTAGTCTCTCGTAAATTTCTAATATAAAAACCTTGTTTTTGGGGATTAAAAAATATTTCAATATGCAAACCAGAAACCGTAGGATGAATTAACACAATATCACATCGTAATGGATCACGCCCTATACGACAAGTACCAGGATTTTGACTGGATTGTTTTTCATAAATGTGTTGAGTTCGTTTGTTACCTGATTCTTGCCATTCTAAAGTTAATTTGTTCATATTTTTAGATATCTTGAATATTTACTTGATTCAATTTGAGATGAGGAAATTCCTAACATAATTGATGGTTAAATAGCAACTTATGAAAATTGAATTAAATAGATAATTTCTCTGCAAATTTCTCTGCAAATTTTGACATTATCTATCAGATGCTAGTTTATCAGCAATACGTGTAGTTTCTGGTAAACGATATTTAGGAGTACATTTTAATACATAGTCAATGGCAGTTTCTAAACTAATACGATGACCACTGGAAATATATAAAGGTTTTACACCTGTACGAGTCCGTAAAACTGCCCCTATGGTTTCGTTATTATGTATTAAAGGTTGCCAACTTCCCCTAGTAGCTGGCAATTCCTCATGTTTACCAATTAACCAAGATTTTGCTACACCAATAGTTGGTATATCAGCAATAATACCTAAATGACAAGCTATTCCCAATCTTCTGGGGTGTGCAGTTCCTTGACCATCGCATAATATAATATTCGGTATAGTTTGGATCTTTTCTAAAGCATCAATGATAGCAGGAATTTCTCGAAAAGATAAAAAACCAGGAATGTAAGGAAAGGAAGTAGGACGATAAGCTAAACTGGTTTCTACCACTTGTAAATCTGGAAAACTTAACACCGCTACCGCTGCACGGCACATTTTACCATCTTCCAAAAAACCCATATCCACACCCGCAACATATTGAATGGGTTGATCAAATTGATCCGTAGTAATAACTTGATTTCGTAAGGTTTCTTGAATGTTTGTAGCCTCTTCAATGGTAGATGGCCAAGAATGAGATTGATAAATCTTCATAGTTTTAAGTTATGGTTTTAAGTTTGATAACTAAATTTGATGAAATGTTAGCAATTCAGACATCGTTCTTATCTATCTTGTATCTTATAAATATCCCTAACTATCAAGTAATTGTAAATATTTATTAAATTACCAGTAACAAAATTGCTCCTGACTGATGTTCTCATATCAGCTATAACATCAATACATTTTATTTAAGAGATAAAATCATGAGACAAAATACCTTAAACCTTAACATTAATTATCGCCTCTTTTTATATTTAGGTGGAGGTTTTTTCCTATTAATTTTAGCTATGACAATTCGCCCTTTTGCAATTGTAAATGCTGGTGAACGTGGTGTTGTCATGCAATTTGGGAAAGTGCAAGATACCGTTTTAGATGAAGGTATTCACCCAATTATTCCCATTGTTACATCAGTAAAAAGACTAAATGTAAGAGTTCAACAAAATACTTTTAAAGCTGGTGCAGCTTCTAAAGATTTACAAACAATTACCACTGAATTAGCAGTGAACTGGCACATTGACCCATTAAAAGTCAATAAAGTCTTTCAACAAATTGGCGATGAAGAATTAATTATTTCGGGAATTATGACACCTGCGGTTTCTGAAGTTTTAAAAGCTGCAACTGCTAAAAAAACCGCTGAAGAAATAATTACTAAAAGAACAGAACTAAAACAAGAAATTGATACTAATTTAAAAGAAAGACTAGCATCTTACGGTGTAATTGTAGATGATGTTTCTTTAGTTAATTTTTCCTTTTCTCCAGAGTTTAGTAGAGCAATTGAAGCTAAACAAATAGCAGAACAGGAAGCAAAACAAGCTAGTTTTATAGCCCAAAAAGCAACCCAAGAAGCACAAGCAGAAGTTAACCGTGCAAAAGGTCAAGCAGAAGCACAAAGACTACAAAGATTGACTTTAACACCGGAATTATTGCAAAAACAAGCAATAGAAAAATGGGATGGTCGTTTTCCGATGGTAATGGGTGGTGATGGTGCTGTTCCTTTGATTAATATTAATCCTAAAGATTTATCAACGGGACAGAAGAAAAATTAGTTTTTCAGTTATCAGTTATCACGTAAGATAGAAAGTAGGGAATAGAAAAGAAGTTAAATTTTTTTAAAACTAATTCATTTTTAACCAGTCAAATACTATTTCTGCTGTGAGACTTAATTCAATTCCTTTCAAAATAATTAACTCATCTTCTCCATACTTTAATTCTGGTTCTTTTTGCGGTTGGAAAATTAATATTGAACGATCATCAGGATCTATTAACCATCCTAATTTACAACCATATTTAATACAATGTAAAATATTACCAGTTACTCTATTTGAACTCTGTTCTGGAGACAAAATTTCTATTGTCCAGTCTGGCGCAATGATAACATCATCTACAGGTTCACCATACTGATTAAATACAATATTATCCCAAGAAATTATAGCAATGTCTGGAACAATTGATCTACCTCCAAAAGTACACCGTAATTCAGGAAAAGCATAAGCAATTTTATTCACTTCTGTAACTTGATTTACAGTGCTAATAATTTTACTTTGTAGTCGAGAATGGCGAGTTTTTGGCATTGGTTTTTGAATAATTTCACCATTGATATACTCACTTGGTGGTTTAGTTTCTGGCAGTTGTAAGAATTTTTCTAGTGTCAGTGATAAAGATTTTGTGATAGTCATAATTATGTGAAATTCCTATCATTTTGCCAATTACTATATTCTAATCCATTTGTGTAATAAGTTTGTAAAAGCCTTGAAAATAACCTATTTATACTGCTTTTGTTGAACTTGTATTTCGTTACATAGTTTTATCTTTTAACACCGACTTACTTAACGTTGGAAAATACCGATAATAACAGAGTTATATAAATCTTCTTTCATTAGACTTATTCCTTGGTAAACAGTAATAGATTTGATCCGCAGTTATTTTTTTCTAAGTCTAGGTTCTATCACATGAGGAGCAACTCCAAAATATTTAGCTGCTTCTGACATATCAAATGTTAAAAAACTAAGTTCATCCAAAATTTTCATACTTCTAGGTTTGTTAACTTTCACATTTAAAACTTGAATAATTTCCGCTGCTACCGCTTGCGCTAAAAGTGGAGGAACAGAATTACCAATTTGTCTAAAACCATGCCATTTTGTAGGATGAAATCTAAACCAGTCCGGGAAAGAATGTAATCTTGCAGCTTCCCTTACAGTAATACATCTTGGTTTAAATGGATGTATCGGACGCGGGGAAGTAAAAGCACCTTTATTACTTGCTGTTCCCGCTCTTAAAGTATTACATAAACCATTAGGATCGAGTTTATAAAAACGGCTAATTGGTTCATTTTTTCCGTGAGGTGTCGCTGCAAATCTTTCTACAGATTCAGGACTATGTTTGGTTCTTAAACTTGATGTTAAAATACAATTATCAAATTTACGTGGATAGGAATAATTATTTTTATCCCTAGACAAATTCCGCATTTTTGAACCGTATTTACTAGGTTTACCAAATTCCGCTAACACCCAATCTTGTTGATATAATTCTGGGTAATTTTCTATTTCTGGTAAATCTTGTAATGCTTCTAAAACCGTAGGTGTTGCTGGTATTTTTAACTGGTTTTTGATTTTAGTATTTAATTTTGCGGGATTGGTAATTTTTTCTGGGTATTTTGGTAATTCTAAATCTTGACGACAACCTAATAAAAATAACCTTTCTCGATTTTGTGGTACTCCATAATTTGCAGCATTTAAAACTTGATATTTATGATTAACTTGATAACCGCTATTTTCAAACTTTGTAATTATTTCAGCAATAAATTCTTTGTGTTTACCTACTGTCATTCCTTTGACATTTTCCATCACGAAATATTTAGGTTGTAAGTCTATTACTAACCTAATAAAATGGAACACTAAAGAATTTCGAGGATCGTCAAAAGAACGTTTACCAATTAATGAAAACCCTTGACAGGGTGGACCACCAAAAACTACATCAATTTCTTGATTTTTAATTTTACTACTATTTCTAATTTCTGAACCTGTAATATCTTCCACACTTCTACATAAAACTGTCCAAAAAGGAAAATTAAATTTATGAATTATGCAATGAATAGGATCTAATTCTACCGCAGCAAGGACATCAAAACCAGCTTGTTCAAAACCAAGAGTCATTCCTCCTGCACCTGCAAATAAATCAACTGCTATAGGTCGTTTTTTCATCAGTTATCAGTTAGTTATTGGTTATCATGAGCATTTTTAAGGGTTTAGCAACGCTAAACCCCTACTGAATAACTAAATAAATTTTTTGTTGATTAATTATCCTGTAAATCTTCCTATTAATTCCTCACGGGATAATTGTAATAACATGGGGGTGAATTCTTCTCTATCCATGACAATTAACTTTTCAATAATTGTCGCTAATTCTGCATCAATGACACCAAAACGTACTTGTAAAATACTTTCAATCATTGCGCGTCTTTCTCTTTCTATCCCTCTATCAATTCCTATTCTTTCTCCTTGTTGTATTCCTTGTTGTATTCCTTGTTTTTTCAATTCTTCTAATTGTTGTTGATAAATTTCCGATAATTTCATAATCAACTCCTGATCATCTTGATCAATATCTTGTTGTTGACGTTGACGTGCGGATAAAACAGCAATCAGGTCATTTACTAATTTTATAACATCTGCGAATAAGGGACGGTTGTTAGCTAGTGTTTCGAGTTCTTCTACTGCTTGTCTTTGTACTTTCCCTTTTCCCAAGATTCTTAAAAATAAGGTTTCTGGTGTGTTGGGTAGTTGATGAATAGCGACAATGACAGTTTTTAATCCCTCTCCTAAAAAATAAATTCCTTTACCCCAATTTCGCTCATCTACAGTAGTATTAAAACTGGCTATAAATTCGGGTGATGCTGTGGGTGAAAAAATCCACAGTCGGGGTAATTCTTCTTCGTTAATGTTGTTATTATTCCGTTTTGCTTGACGTTCTAGGTCTGCATGAATATCAAATAGTTTACCCATACAACTGCGAATTTCACTTTTACTGACAGCATTGCGGAATGGTTCAAATATAGCATAATTGGCTGCCATTTTTCCTAGCAGCCCCAAGGTAGTTAAATTTCCTATCGCTTCCGGTGATGGGATAAATAATACGTCAATTTGTCTGACTTCTGCGGTAATATCTTTGCTGGTTTCTACTTGTCCATAAGGTGTTAAAAGTTCTGTTAAATATTGTTTGGCAAATTGGTCATGTATAAACCTGGTCATGTTTAATATGGAATCGGTAATAATTACAATAAATATTATCACCAATTACCAATTACCAATTACCAATTACCCCATTGTCAATATTTCTTGTGCAGCGCGATCACAAACTCCTAAATCTCCCAAAAGTTGCCGCATTTTTTGATAATTATTTAGTGTTTCTTCTCTCTTTTCACTGTTTAATAATATTGTCATTGCTGCTTGAGTAATATTGTCTGCTGTCGCTTGTTCCTGTAATAATTCCGGTACAATTTCTTTCATCACAACTAAATTTACAGGAGATGCAAATGGAATTGAACCTTTAAGAATTTTTCTCCCTATCCAAGCTGTAAAAGGATGGAGACGATAAACAACAACCTGGGGAACATTTAATAAAGCTAGTTCTAAATTTACAGTACCAGATTTAGTAATCGCAAAGTCAGCAGCGGCTAAAACTTCCTGTTTTTGTTCCGAGATAATTTTGGCATTTAAACCATAATCTTGAATTGATTTTTCAATTTTGTTTCGGAATTTTTCTAAAGATAACGGTATCCAAAAACTGACATGATCTAGTTTATCTTGA
This sequence comes from Nostocales cyanobacterium, assembly GCA_004292695.1. Lineage (GTDB taxonomy): Bacteria > Cyanobacteriota > Cyanobacteriia > Cyanobacteriales > Nostocaceae > Okeanomitos. The sequence continues at coordinate 30,357 of RDXV01000045.1, forward strand.
ATATTTTTGGCAGCTTGAAAAATGATAGGTAACAAATATTTTAATTCTTGTCCGCGAGACGCAGGTAATAAAGCAATGGCAATTTCATTTTCTTTAATTCCTAACTTTTCTCTGGCATTTTCTCGACTTGGTGCTTTAGCCATTTTATCAACTAAAGGATGTCCAACCCAATTGACGTTAGCACCTTTTTTTTGATAATAACGAGCTTCTTCTGGGAAAATAGCTAATAGCTTATCTGTAAAACTAACAATTTTTTTAGTTCTCTCCAAACTCATTGACCATACCCATTCTTGGGGTGCAATGTAATAAACCACTGGAACATCAGGAAAATGTTTTTCCATGTAACCACCAATGGCTATATTGGGAGTCATATAATCAATTAAAACAATAATATCCGGGGGGTTGTCTTTAAGGTAGGCGATCGCCCGATTTTGTACCTGAATAGTCGGCAAAAAATAAGGTAAAGCCTCAATAATTCCCATTGAACCAATACCGCTGGTATCACCAATAATTTTAGCTCCAGCGGCGGCCATTTGTTCACCACCCAAAGCTACAATATCTAACTCTAAATTTATTTTTTCCGCTTGTTGTTGTAGCGATTTAATTAACAACGCTCCCTGCAAATCTCCAGAAACTTCCCCTGTACTAACAAATATTCGCATTTCAGTTATCAGTTATCAGTTATCAGTTATCAGTTATCAGTTATCAGTTATCAGTTATCAGTTATCAGTTATCAGTTATCAGTTATCAGTTATCAGT
>RDXV01000198.1 GCA_004292695.1 Nostocales cyanobacterium
AGTGGTTGTTTAAATTTTTTACGAATCACCAAACATTTGATTTTCCCAAGCTGCTTCATTATGTTCCCTGTTCATAACTCATTTAGGATTGCTATATAACTCTAACTGTTGACTCCAAAGATGTCCTTTTTCATTTGCTTCAAGTGGCTGATATTTTCCATCTAATAAATGAAAACCTGCAAATTCTAAAGTATAAGGATCAAACCAAAAATAGTCCGGTGTCCGAAATGTATCTTGATAAAGTTCTTTTTTAAAATCTCTATCTGTATTTGCTGTACTGGGTGAGAGAATTTCTACAATTACATTAGGATATTTACCATCTTCATCCCACACTACCCAACTTTTACGGGTTTTGCGTTCAGTTCCTAAAACCACAAAGAAATCTGGTCCCCTAAAATATTCTGATTTCTTCTGATTAGGACTATAGTAAATAGTCATGTTTCCAGTAGCATAGAAATCATTTCTATCTTTCCATAACCATTCTAGACATTGCAAAAGAATGATTATTTGTCTTAGGTGTAGTTCTGTTTCCACGGGAGGTTCATCACTATATAAATCACCAGGGGGAAAAATTACATCTTCGGAGATGTTTTCCTGTAATTCTTGTTCTTGTGCAATGATCATAAATTTGATATGGCATCAAGTTGTAATTTTTTTATTGTATCATATATTTATTTGTATCAGGTGACAAGTTTAAAATTTTCAGAAATAATTGAAATTAGTAATTATTGCTTTTGCAAAATCATCACTAAAAAACATCCTGTAAATCCTTAAATCCTGGACATCCTGATTCAGACAAAATCTAAAATCCTGTAATTTATATGTGAAATTATGAATAATTCCTCAACCTTAAAAATTAAAGACATCGGCGAACAAGGACTATTAAAAATCATCCAATCCTTTTGTCCCGCAGATATCATCGGTGATGATGCAGCAGTATTAAAAACCACTCCCGAAAAATCCCTAATTGTCACCACAGATATGTTAGTAGACGGTGTACATTTCAGTAACACTACCACCTCCCCAGAGGATGCGGGCTGGCGTGCTGCGGCGGCAAACTTATCTGATTTAGCGGCTATGGGTGCTTTTCCCTTGGGTATAACTGTAGGATTAGGTTTACCAGGAGATTTAAGCGTTACATGGGTAGAAAAACTCTATCAAGGAATAACAGAATGCTTGCAAAAATATAATGTACCCATAGTAGGCGGTGACATCGTGCGATCGCCAATTACAACCTTATCAATTACCGCCTTTGGTGAAGCTAACCCTAACTTGATCATCCGTCGTTCCACAGCACAGGTAGGGGATAAAATCGTCGTCACAGGAGTACATGGAGCATCCCGCGCTGGCTTAGAACTCCTATTAAATCCCCAAATAGGGGAAAACCTCAAAACCGAAGAAAAAACCGCCTTAATCGCCGTCCATCAGCGTCCCAGACCACGTTTAGATGTCATATCCATCCTTAAACAAATGCTTCCTTACCCCTCTCCTATTACTGGTATGGATAGCAGCGACGGTTTAGCAGACGCAGTATTACAAATTTGTCGAGCCAGTCAAGTAGGAGCAATATTAGAACAGAGTAAAATACCCATACCATCAACATTTAAACACTGGTTAACACCAGAGCGATCGCTAAATTATGTCCTATATGGTGGCGAAGACTTTGAATTAGTCCTCTGCTTACCCCCACAAACCGCAACAGCATTAGTTGAGAAATTAGGAACAAATGCAGCCATCATCGGTGAAATTACACCAGGTTCACAAATCATCTTAAAACACGAAAACGCCAAAATCCCCGATCAAGTTTTAACACTCAATCAGGGATTTCAACATTTTAATCAGTGATCAGTTATCAGTAATCAGTTATCAGTTTATTAGCTTGTTAACTGTTAACTGTTAACTGTTAAGCCCACTTAGCAGCAACTAATTCAGCTAAATCTAAAACACGTTGGCTATAACCCCACTCATTGTCATACCAAGCCATTACCTTAACCATGTCATTACCCATAACAAGAGTTAAGTTAGCATCAACAATGGAAGACTCATTAGTACCTTGATAATCAGAAGACACCAAAGGTAACTCACTGTAGCCTAAAATGCCTTTGAGATAGGTTTCAGAAGCATCCTTGAGAACTTGGTTAACTTCCTCAGCAATAGTGAATTTTTCAACTTGAACTACAAAGTCCACCATAGACACATTTGGGGTAGGTACACGTAAAGCAGTACCATTTAACTTACCCTTCAATTCAGGTAATACAAGAGCTACAGCCTTAGCAGCACCAGTAGAAGTAGGAACAATGTTAATACCTGCTGCTCTTGCCCGACGTAAATCGCGGTGAGAAGCATCTAAAATTCTTTGATCTCCAGTGTAACTGTGAGTAGTGGTCATTGTTCCTTTAATGATGCCAAACTGCTCATGTAAAACCTTGGCAACAGGAGCTAGACAGTTAGTGGTACAACTAGCGTTACTAATGATGTGATGTGTGTTGTGATCATATTGTTCATGATTCACACCCATGACAAAAGTACCATCTTCATTCTTACCAGGAGCGGTGATCAAAACCTTTTTAGCACCCGCATTCACGTGGCGCATTGCCCCTTCTTTACTGGTAAATACACCAGTAGATTCAATAATCAGATCAATCCCCCATTCTTTCCAGGGCAAGTTATCTGGGTTGCGATCAGATACGCATTTAATGGTATTACCATTGACAGTAATGGAATTATCATCAGCAGTAATATCAGCATTTTGTAATCTTCCTAGCATGGAATCATATCTAAGAAGATGAGCATTGGTTCTGGGATCAGAAGTGTCATTGATACCCACAAGCTGGATATTGCTATTTTCTCTACCTATCCAACAACGCGCGAAGTTCCGTCCAATGCGCCCGAAACCGTTAATTGCAACTCTAATCACAGTGTCTTGCCCTCTGTATTTATGCCTATAAGTTGATATCGTTGACCCCAATCATATCGCAAAGGGGGTGAGTCTTTATAACCATCAAGCCCCAGATTTTAAAAAAAATAGAGAATTTATTTACTAAGCTCTGAGTAAAGCCCGTGAGTAGCAATGTAAAGTTTCACTGATTCTGGTACTAAATCGTCAATTGAGACACCATGACGGCAAAATTCGCGGATTTGACTAGATGAAATTCTTACCTTAGGAGTTTGTAGTAATTGCCAGTTTATGGTATATGATAATTCTTTAAATTTCTGCTCTACTTGCTTGCAGACTAACTCAGTTTGAGATATAGTCTCAGCACTTGTAAACCTGGGGGCAATTAACCAATTACACATTTGCGCTAATTCTGTGCCACGATACCAACGGGGTAAAGTTTGAAAAGCATCTAAACCAATAATCCAGTACCAACGAGTATTAGGGTAAAAATTAGATAAATTAATCAGGGTGTTAATAGCATAAGAACTTTCATAACTTTCTTGCTCAACTTGAAAGACAGTAAACTTAGAATTGTCTTTTATAGCTAGTTTAATCATGGCCAAACGATGTTCAAAAGCAGTTGCTTGTTTATGAGGTGGATTAACGGATGGTAGCCAGATTACCTGTTCGATAGCGATTTGAGCCATCGCTGATTCAGCTATTAGTAGGTGTCCCCAGTGAGTGGGATCAAAAGTACCACCAAAAATTGCTATTTGCTGCATTCAGTTGAGGAATGAAAAACACCGAGAAAGTAGATAAAGACAGATAGAGCAGATTTCGTTCTTATGAGTTACAAATCATAATCATGAAACTCTTGTGGGTTCGGCATCTTGCCCGCCCAAGTTGTACCTCATTACACCGGAAAATGCCTTATATAGATTATGGTTTTGATGGTGCAAACTGACCAAACTGTAACTTAAAGGAGTACAGGGAAACAAGAAAAAAATCATGTAACCCTTGATCAGCAAGCTGTAATGTGAGTTGACCATCAATGCACAGAGTAAATTTCACTAGCTGATCTCCACAATTTCATGAAATTTTTGATGAGATCAGGATAACTTGAATCATACTTTTACTATCCATGTAGTATTGTAGTCAATTCACTCCTAAAATTGGATCTCGTTATCGAACAGTCATCAATTCCAGTAGGAAGAAAAATATATGTGCTTAATATTGCCAAGGAATTTTTCCCGATGTAACCCCAATTTTCAGAATAATCATAGGAACATATCAGCCATAAAAAACATCCTGATGAGGTCATATATTTGGGACTAAAAAATACCACAGTCAAAAATAAACCGTTGATTGAGATCAGAAAATCTGATCAGAGTGGTATCTGTAAAAATCAAAATCCTGTTATGATACCCGTGTCTTGTGTGAATGATTGTGTGGTGTGGTGTAAGAGGAATAAAAAATGAGTAATTCTATAGATTTTAGCGGTAGACCATTTCATTTCATTGGAATTGGCGGTATAGGAATGTCAGCCTTAGCTTATGTTCTCACCAAGCGTCAATTACCCGTATCCGGTTCTGATCTTCGCCCTAACCAAATCACCCGGAAGTTAGAAACCTTGGGAGCGCATATTTTTAGTAAACAGGAAGCCGGTAATTTGGAGTTCTTCCGTTCGCAAATATCAAGTGATGGAGTATTTTTAAATTCACAAGAAAATTCACCTGTTGATAAACCACATCTTCCCCAAGTGATTTGTTCAACAGCTATTAACACCAGTAATTTTGAATACAAAGCAGCCCTAGAATTAGGTTGTCCAATTTTACATCGTTCTGATGTTTTGGCTGCCCTGATTGCTGATTATTATAGCATTGCCGTAGCAGGTACTCATGGTAAAACCACAACAAGTAGCATGATTGGCTATATGTTACTACAAGCAGATTTAGACCCAACCATTTTAGTGGGTGGAGAAGTAAACGCTTGGGAAGGTAACGCCCGTTTAGGTGAAAGTAAATATTTAGTTGCGGAAGCGGATGAGTCCGATGGTTCTTTAGTGAAACACGCTCCTGAGATTGGAGTAATTACTAACATTGAACTGGATCACCCTGATCATTACGAGTCATTAGAAGAAGTAGTTAGCACTTTTAAACAATTTGCCCAAGGCTGCAATATTTTAATAGGTAGCATTGATTGTGATACAGTGCGCGATAGCCTCAAACCAACAATTAGTTACAGCCTGTTCCCAGAGAGAGAAGCAGACTACACAGTTACTAACATTGACTATCGTGCTGATGGAACAACAGCCTTAGTATGGGAAAAAAATAAAGCCTTGGGAGTTCTCAATTTACAATTACTCGGTCGTCATAATCTCAGTAATGCCCTAGCAGCCGTAGCCGTTGGTAGAGCTTTAGGTTTAGAATTTGGGGAAATATCCAAAGGCATCGCTACCTTTGAAGGTGCAAGAAGACGCTTTGAATTTAGAGGAGAAGCGGCAGGAATTACCTTCATTGATGATTATGCCCACCATCCTAGCGAAATTCGCGCCACCCTAGCCGCTGCACGCCTTCAAGCTAGACCAGGACAAAGAGTAGTCGCTATTTTCCAACCCCATCGTTACAGCCGGACACTGACATTTTTAGAAGAATTTGCAGAATCATTTTCTCATGCGGATTTAGTCATTATTACGGATATTTATAGTGCTGGAGAGCCAGATTTAGGACAGATTAATGGTGAAAAATTGGCAGATGCGATCGCCAAACATCATCAACAAGTGATATATCAACCTCACCTATCTTCAATGAGTGAAGAATTATTGTCCATCCTGAGACGAGGAGATTTAGCATTGTTTTTAGGGGCTGGCAACTTAAACCAAACCATCCCAGAAATTATCGCCACACTTTGCGAACCAGTAACAGCCACATCCTAAAAAAAACTCAGTTTCCAGATTCTTGAACAGAACACTGATCAAGTAATCATCTTTCTCAGCAATTTAAGAAAGACACCGAGTATCGGTTACTTACCTGATAAAAATTACCAATTAAAGCAACGATGACAATTTCCCAGGCAGCTGGAAACGTCTGTACAATTTCTGCATTGAATACAAATACACAGACAACGGCTAATTCTGATGATAGTAAAGTAATTTACTTACCAGGAAGTGAATGTGTGATTAAGTCTCAGGCTTCCTTATCCGCTTTTACTTCCTATAGGGTAGGAGGTGCAGCCCAATGGTATGCGGCTCCTCGCAACTTAGAAACATTAGTAGCTAGTATTGGATACGCAAAAGAACATAATTTACCAATCACAATTTTGGGAGCAGGTTCTAACTTGTTGGTTAGTGATCAAGGTATTCCCGGTTTAGTGATTGCTACCCGTCATTTTCGCTCTAAACATTTCAATCCGCACACAGGCCAATTAACTGTAGCCGCTGGGGAATCTATTCCTAGTTTGGCATGGGAAGCCGCAGAATTAGGATGGGAAGGTTTAGAGTGGGCTGTAGGTATCCCTGGCACAGTTGGCGGCGCAGTAGTGATGAATGCAGGGGCGCATAGTAGCTGTATTGCAGAGATGTTAGTCAGCGCGGAATTATTATCTCCCGATGGCACTTTAGAGACTGTCACCCCCGCAGAATTGGGCTACAAGTATCGCACATCATCACTGCAAGGAGGAGATCGCATCGTCACTCAAGCTACTTTCCAACTGCGTCCAGGTGCAGATCCAGTGAAAGTAAGAGCGATCACCAAACAGCACAAACAACATCGCCTATCCACTCAACCCTATAATTTCCCTAGTTGTGGTAGTGTATTTCGTAATCCGAAACCTTACACAGCCGGTTGGTTAATTGAACAAACTGGTTTAAAAGGCTACCAAATTGGTGGAGCGCAAGTAGCTCAACTTCATGCTAATTTTATTGTTAATCGCGGTGGAGCAAAAGCCAGCGATATTTTCTGTCTCATTAACCATATCCAACAACAAGTACAAGATCGTTGGTCAATTTGGTTAGAACCAGAGGTAAAAATGATTGGTGAGTTTCAAGCAGTTTGTTAACTAGGGAACAGGTGACAGGTGACAGGTGACAGTTGACAGTTGACAGGTGACAGTTGACAGGTGACAGTTGACAGGTGACAGTTGACAGGTGACAGGTGACAGGTGACAGTTGACAGGTGACAGGTGACAGGTGACAGTAAAGAGTTAATCTATTCCCTATTCCCTATTCCCTATTCCCTATTCCCTTCTTCCACTGATAACTGATAACTGATAACTGACTTCATGTATCTATAATTGAATTTGATTTGTGATTCACATACAAGTGGAAGATTAATTATGACAGCAGGAAAAGGACAAGGCTTCGGTTTTGGCTTAGGAAAAATGAGAGAACTAGCAGATGCTTTCAAAAAAGCACAGCAAGTTCAAGAAGGTGCAAAACTTCTCCAAGAAGAATTAGAACAAATGGAGATTGAAGGACAGTCCGGTGGTGGACTGGTTAGGGTTGTTGTCAGTGGCAACCAAGAACCCAAGAGAGTGGAAATTTCCCCAGAGGCGATCGCCCAAGGTTCAGAGTTACTTTCTGATCTAGTTACCGCAGCCATGAAAGACGCTTACACTAAGTCCACCGCCACCATGCGGGAACGGATGGAAGAATTAACCAGTGGTTTAGAATTACCTGGTTTGTAGTCATTGGGCATTGGGCATTGGGTATTGGGCATTGGGCATTGGGCATTGGTAAAAATCATTTTCCCCCACCTTCCCCTGTTCCCTATTCCCTGTTCCCTGTTCCCTGTTCCCTGTTCCCTGTTCCCTTCCTAAACTGATAACTGATAACTGAATATATGTCCTACAAATTACTATTTGTCTGTTTGGGTAATATTTGCCGATCGCCTTCCGCAGAAAATATTATGAATCATCTTATTGATCAAGCTGGTTTGGGCGATCGCATTAGTTGTGATTCTGCCGGTACTTCTAGCTATCATATCGGTAGTCCCCCAGACCGCCGCATGAGTGCCGCAGCATCAGCAAAATTAGGTATTAAACTCCTTGGACAAGCTCGTCAATTTCAAAGATCAGATTTTCAAGAGTTTGATTTAATCTTGGCTATGGATCAAGAAAATTATGAAAATATCCTCGCTGTTGACCGTTCTGGAGAATATCACCACAAAGTACGTTTAATGTGTGATTTTTGCTCAGTTCACACCCTCAAGGAAGTACCTGACCCCTATTATGGTGGAACAGAAGGATTTAATTTTGTCATTGACCTCTTGATGGATGCCTGTGGAGGTCTACTAGGTTACGTTAAATCTGAGCTTGATCTATAAAACTCCTGAAGCGGGAGCATCCCAAATGTGTAAATTTATGTTTATCTTACGAAATAAACGCTCCAAGCCTTTATATGATTGAACCGCGAAGGGCGCAAAGGACACAAAGGT
>RDXV01000199.1 GCA_004292695.1 Nostocales cyanobacterium
AAGGCAAGAGGCAAAGGGGTTTTATAAGATTTAGGTGTACGGAGTTTTGTATGGCTACGCCACGCAAGCTATCAAAATTCAAATAGGAGTCCTATATATAAAAACTAAACAATTATTCAAATTACTTAAACTTATCCGTGAGTTGAATACAAAATTCACCCAAAACCCTATGACAGCCAATTTTTTTGACTTTGAAGCTGATTTTATTAACTCTTTGCGTTGTATACCTATGGTAGTCCGTTATAAGTTAGACACCTGTGGGATAAAATTAAAATTATCCGATTGGCAACAGATGAACAAATCAGAACGTGCTAGTTTAGTAGAATTACCTTGTGACACAGACAAAGAAATTAAATCTTACCAAGAGTATCTACAAAATCTAATTTTATCCCGAACAGGGAAACCAGTTAGCACCATACCCATAGAACCTCATCCCCCTTGGATGGATAGCGAAAATATGCCAGTAACTGTTGAGGAAAAAGCACAGGAAATAGGTGTACATATTACTAAACAACAATGGCAAAAATTAACTCCTATACAAAGATTTGCCCTAATTAAACTTAGCCGTTCAGGACATGAAAACAAAAACTTCCCCCAAGCAATGTTAGAATTTCATCTCATTTAGGCAACTAAAATAAGATTCACAGTACACAGTATTATTTTACTAAATTACTCAAATTTAGTATTGTGGGGATTAAATAGGACTAAAGTCACGATTAGTAGAGCTATAGTGTATTTATCAATGGTGCTGCTGTTAATATTAGTAACAGAACAATTTTAATCAAAAAGGTGAAAATATTAGGATTTTAGGTACATAACTAATTATCTTGATTTATAGCGTCTCCCAGTCTAATGAAATACACACCAACTTATTCACTGTTCCCTCAAATGAAAAAACTTTGTACCTCACGCTTCTTGGGAATAGCCATATCTATTTTCCATCAATCCACTTTCAGACTGAACCGATCCATCGCTAATCTAATGAATATAACTATGTTAAGTCCATCCGCTTAACCTTTGATCACCAGGCGTAAGCCATGAAATTCCCCAGACACACTCACTAACTCGATGACAGGCAAAAACGCAAGACATAAAGCATTTCTGCGGCTAGTGTCTAATGTCGTAACTTCTAGTACAGAATCTCGCTATTCTCTATCTCCTCATCAAGAGATGGTGATTGGACGCGACACCAGCTGTCAAATTGTCTTGGATGCCATGATGTACAGAATGGTATCCCGTCGTCACGCAGTGGTTCGCCCCCTGTCTTTATCACCAGATAGTCAGTTTAGTTGGATAATTTGCGATTTAAACAGCGCCAACGGCACTTTTTTAAACGGTCAACTTTTAATAGGTTCTCAAGAACTACATCACGGCGATCACATCTCCTTGGGTGCAGATGGTCCACAATTCATTTTTGAATATGAATCCGTTCCCCAACAAACTTTAATATCAGCCACTCCAGGAACAGTGATCGCCCCCCGTCCCCAAGTACAAAGCCCACAACACCATGACTCTGTTAGTTTTACACAGTTATTTCCCATCATTTCTACAGGTAAAGACCTGACTCGCAAAGCCTACCTCATACCGGGTATATTAACAGTTATTTTTGTGGTGTTAATGTTTGTCACTGTAGGTCATCCCCAAGCAAACCAGGTAATTGTCGGATCTTATATCGCTTCTGCTGCTTATTACTTCGTTTATCAACTCTGTGGTAAACAAAAACCTTGGTGGGTACTCATTGCTATGGCCGTGAGTACAATGTTAATTTTGCTCAGTCCTCTATTAGATTTTTTTATCTTCGTCTTTCGGGTGATCCTACCAGGTAGTTTACCTATCTCCCAAGATTCCATTACCTTTACAGAACTACTGATCAGAATGTTTTTTGGGGCTGGTTTAATGGAAGAGCTACTCAAAGCCGTACCCATTTTTATGGCCTATTTTATCGGTAATTCCGTACCATCACCTTGGCGAGAAAAAATCGGCGTTTGGGAACCTTTAGATGGTATTTTACTGGGAACAGCTTCCGCTGTTGGTTTTACACTCCTAGAAACCCTTGGTCAGTATGTACCCGTAATTACCCAAAACGTCGCTCAACAAGCAGGTGATGGGGCTGGCCAATTGGTGGGTTTACAATTACTCATACCTCGGATTTTAGGCTCTGTGGCTGGACACATGGCTTATAGTGGTTATTTGGGGTATTTTATTGGTTTAGCTGTACTCAAGCCTACTATGGGCTGGCAAATTCTTACTGTTGGTTATTTTAGTGCTTCAGCCCTTCATGCTCTCTGGAATGCTACTGGTTCTATTAATGCTTTGTTGTTAGTGATTGTTGGTGTTTTGTCTTATGCCTTCTTGATGGCCGCTATTCTCAAAGCACGGGTTTTATCACCAACGCGATCGCAAAATTTCGCTACTCGTTTTCTTGAACCTAAATAACTTTCCTTCCTCAGTTGTCATCTTATCTATCTTAGGATAGATGACACATTTATCTTGACCAGAGTATCTGTAGTTTATTCTGTATAAATTGCCATTAACCAGAAAACATCCAGCAAAAACCCTAATCAACGACACAGAAGAACTACGCCAAAATCAATAGTGATTAGCGCCTTAACTTCAACCCCCAAATATATATTAGGTAATATTAAGTATTAGGGTATTAAATCAAGATTCCGGCTCTAAGCTAGAAAGTTCTTTGAAAGTGTAATTAGCGATCGCTAAACAAATTTTTGCCTGTTCTATTTCTGATAAACCTGTCCATTCTCTATTCTCAATGTTATTGATAATTCCCGTTAAATTTTGCTGTTCATTACTTCGCATAGCATAAGCGTAAGGGCGAGCCAAAACTAACAAATCATCAGCTTCCCAATCAGGTAGTAAACACTGAACACATTCTACTAACTTTTCACTAACCGATCTTTCTTTACGAGCTATTTCCGCCGCTTTTTCAGCAATAGTATTTAACCAATGAGTGGGAACAACAGCAGCAAAAGCTTCATGTAAGGCTTCATGTAAAGAAACTTTTATACTTTTTGATGGTTGTTCATCATGATCTGTCTTCTCAGAAGAGAGATGAGACCAAAGTGTATCTAAATTTTGATAAAAGTCATCCGATCGCCTAGTTAATTCTTCTCCTAGTAAATTATCACATTCAAATTGTTGTTCTAATTGCAGAAAATAAGCCTCAGATTCTTGATCCGCAGGATTCCAAGGATAAGTTTCATCTTCTGTTTCTAGTAAAGCTGCTAAGAACTCTAATTCTAAAGAAGATGGAGAAATTTGACGATTATTTAAACCACTTATTTGATTGATCATTATTTTACCTCAAAATTAATTACCATTAATTAACCTTGTTGAATCCTACAACTAGCAGATACAAATTTCCGCAAAACTCAAGATTAGTGATTGCTGATTTGCTGGTTGTAGATGATTGATTGAGAATCAGTAATTTCCCCATCACCAGATCAACTTAGTTAAATATCATCTATGACAGGATCTTCAATCACAAACTCCCAAGTTTCGCCTTTAGCACTACCGAATTTTAATTTCATTCCCGACCTTAACGGAACTTCTTCCCGCAGAACTTGTTGCCAACCATTTGCACCTAGACACCAGGTTGTACCATAGGTAGAAAAATCCTGTAAATAATAGCTAGGAACAGATTCAGAACCATTGACAACGTTGCGGCAGAGAATTTCTGCATGGCGTTTAGAAACATATAATTCAGGGATGATAATATCATTATCCTTAGTGCGGCCAATACGAGTTACACCAGAACGGAGAAACCAAGTTTTACCATCTGGAGATAGTGATCGTAAAGATGCCTTAGCAGTAGGGAAAATTATACCGGAAATTGCCGTATCAGGTAATTCCGTAATCCCTTCTTCCACTGTTTTAATTAAATCACCATTAAAGTCTGGATGTAAGTAAAGAACCGGTAATGTCCAAGCCGGTTGATTGAATTTGTAAACCGTTAATAATTCTTGTCTAGCAATGGCCACAGCTTCATCAATTGGTTTATGTGATCGCAAAGCCTCAGTAAAAACTTGAATAAAACTGTGACTTTCTTGATCAGCAATTTCATCTCGCATTGCTAACACAGCAGGTACACCATGACGAATTAACACCTCAGCTAAACTACTGGTAGGAATAGCTTGTTGATTAATCGCCGCTGGTTGCGCTCCCCAACAGGCATTAAATACACCTAATTTTACCCCAGTACGGGTTAACACCTGGGCTAATTCGATGCCATTGAGAGTGATATTTTCCCCTAGAAATAGCAAGCCTCCATCAGCCGCTGGCATTCCATGACCAGCATAAAAAAATACATTGTATTGTCTAGTTTCTAACTCTTGAATTAACTGTTGAGGAGTAGGTTGTAATAGTGTTTTTACCTTGCACGCAGCCACAGTATTTTGATTCTTTGAGTGACATTCTGACAAAATCTGCTCCAGAATGGTAGCTTCTTTTTCCAGTTCCAGATTATCGTCACGACCCAAAACCAACAACACATTTAAAGCCAGATCCGCCCGTAAATTATTTAAAGGTTCAACTTCACTGGTAGTCCGACTAAATAAAATATCTTGGGAGAGAGAAATGGCCGACTGACCTGGTTCTCTTTGCATAATTTCCCAAGGGAGAGCAATCAAATCAGGATCACGAATTTCCAATCTCAGACGTAAACGGGTATTCTGACCCATCGCTATCCCACGACTGCGTTCCAAGCTGCCTAAAATTGCTCCGTCAAACACCCAACGCCATAAACTGATACCCAGATATTGCATCAAGCGACTACTGTAAGGACTTGTTGTCGCAACTATTGGGTTTAAATCTGCCGGTAATTGATTAGTTGCTGGTGAGTTTTTCAATGAAGTAATATCAAGGGGGGTATGACCAGCAAACATTTGTTGCCATTCTTGCCAGACTTGACTCAGTTCAGGAGAAAAAACACAGTCACACAAAACATAACCACTGGGATAGGGAGCTTTTACCACCCAAATGGCGAAATTATCAGTGCCAGTGTTGACTAGACGAGCGATCGCCACATTTAGGCAGGACATGGATTCGTGTAAACTAAACTCTAATAACTAACAAATAAATTTTACTCAGGAATTGATTCGATGATGTTGTTTTTCACCTGCATTATCATATCCGATTATGGCGACCAAAATCACTCAGTTCCTGGAGTCGGACTCACCAGTGGAGTTGGTGATTGATTATTACCATTGGGAATTTCTTGTCTTACTCCCGAATTAGATGTAGGAGTGACAGTTGGTGTTGTTTGTGGAGTCGTTAATTCAGGTTGATCCGGTTCAGTTGTAGTCTGTTTTTCTCTCTGAGTTTTGTACCAGTAGCCCAGATAAGCAGACCCTAAAAACACTCCCAAGATAATTACTAATTGTAACAAGAATTTGCTCCCTAACTTGGGTTGAGTATCTACAACTACTTGAGTTTTTTGTTGAGTATTACTTGATAAACTGGTAGTATCACCAATCTGAGGAGTTAAGTTAACTGTCTTGCTGCTAGATATATCTGGAATTTCTGCTTTGAGTTTGATATCTGGCTCAGTGTATTTGACTTGGTAATGTACTAAAGCAATGGTGACATTATCATGGCCATTCTTAGTATTAGCTATTTCTATTAGTCGGGCAGCAACATCTGGTAAATTTGCCTCCCCGGTGATAATTGGTAATATCTCTGTATCCCAACATTCTTCTACTCTATCAAAATCACTCAATCCATCTGTGGTGAGTAAGAAGACGGCATCTTCATCAATAATAAATCTTTGGGCAGTGGGATGTAATGAACCACTCCTACTCATGCCCAATGCCTGCACTAAAGAACCAGCACCACTATGTTGTAACGCCTCACGATAAACAGCATAGCCTAATCTGACTTCACGGGAAGCAACATCATCATCTAAAGTAATTTGATTGCAACTGTGGCGTGTAATCCAGTAAGCACGACTATCACCAATATGGGTAACATACATTTCATGGGCAACGGGTAAAGCCATCACCAAGGTAGTTCCCATTCTTTGTCTACCTTGGCGATGTTCTGTATCATTGCGCTGGCTGATTTTATCATTGACTAAGGCCACAGCCTGTTCTAAGTCAGTCAGTAACGTTACCGGATCTATATTTTCATAGGGAACTGATGTTAGTTCAATAGCCTGCTGTTGAATTGTTTCGATTGCCAAACTTGAAGCTATATTACCGCCTTCATGACCACCAATACCATCACACACAATCGCTAAGGCGTGGGTATAGGGTGGTTTACTCACCAAAAAGCCGCTAGGAGGGTAACAAGCATCTTCATTCCGTTGACGACTCGGTCCTGTATCGGTTTGGGTAATGATCTTAATTGTTGTGCTTTGGGTAGAGGAGATTTTGTTGGTAGAAGCTATTCCTAATGCAGTTAATCCTTGATCTAAAACTGTAATCAACTGCTCTGAGGAAATTATTTCCTCTTTAATTAGAGCTTTGGTGATTTGTTTGAGAAAATCAGCTATGGCTGGTTTGGCGTTTTTAACTAATTTTTGCCAAAATTCTCCTAGTTGTGACAACTTAGCTGGTAATTCACCATCAAAACGCAATTCTAGCAATTTAACTAATGCCCCTTCTACTCTGACTAGATAGGGATCTAATAAACTTGCTGCTACTCCCTCTGTGTCTAGGGGTTGCCAGAGATGGGCGATTTGCCATAGCCAATTCATCTGACGCATGGATGAAGCCTGACTCCAAGCTGTTAACAAATCTTCACACAGATTGACTTGGGTAAATTTATTATCAGCTAATAAGGGTGGCTTTTCTAGTAGTAATATTTCCGATGGTGACTGTTCGTCTAAGGATAATATTCCGTATACTTGGGGTATGTGTAAGCGATATGGAATTAGTTTGAGATAGGCTTTGATTTTTTCTAATTTATCTAATTCAGGAATCTGGGGTAGTAAACCAGGTTTGAGATCGAGGACTATTGATTTATCAATGACCAAATAACGATCGGCAAGAATTGTTCCAGGACTACCCAGGCTCAAGCTGTCTCCCACCACCCACAGGTAATTCTTGGGTAAGGGCGTGGAGCATTGCTGGCAAAATTTGTGTGTCAAAGGGTTGGCCGCTTGACAATATTCGTTTGGGCAGTATAGGGTTGCCGCGTCATTTTCCATATTTTTCGCACCGATCAGCGATTAGCAATTTATTACAACAGCGTGGGTGGCGGTGATTGATTCCGCTCATGTTTTTTTATTCAACATCATAACTTCTCCTACTCTGCAATTCTTGATCCGCTTTTTATTTCCTATTATTTTTAGTCTGTTTATCTATTTTTCAGGGGCTGGCCTGGCCATACCCCCATTGTTTCTGGTTAGTTATGTTTTTATGGGTGAATTTCTCCGTTTGTAAATCACCTACTGTATTCTTCCAGTTTATTAGTCAGCTCTGCTGGCAACTTGGGGTACTCCCATGCTGTAGTTTGTGACTCTACTGGAAAGATTGTAACTAATTTCCCCTTTTTGTAAGAGCGATCGCAAAAAATGCTCCAAGTCTGACCCAATCCTACGTAAGTTATAGTCTGTCAGGTCTTGTCCGCTGGAAGCTTCTACCAGTTCATCAAATTTGCGATAGACTTTTTGCAGGGTGTCTTCGTTCCAGTTAAATTCATTGTCTGGATCAATATCTAATGTTAAGACTTGATGACTAGGAACTAATTCGTCTTTGTCCATTTCTGCCGCAAAAATGCGAATGTGTCTGGTTGTAGACTTGAGTAGAGTTGGGTTATCCATAAAATGTGTAAGATTTGCTTTGGTTACACTGCCATAATTTTAACTGTTTCTCTGGTTTTCGTGATTAGTGATTCTGGCAATAGCTCATACATAGCGTTTATAAGTCTCATGAATGACACACCCATTGATTATTCTCTGTTCCCTGCTCCCTGTTCCCCTTTGCCCATATACTCTTTTCCGACCTCACCACTGATCAGGTGATCAGTATATTCAGCCCAATCTACCAACTCCCACTAGGATCATCCCTTGTTCCAGCTTGTATCCTTACCTCAACTACAAATTTCATGAAGATTTCTGATTTCATCTAAATACTGATGAAAAAACTAACAAACTAAATATTGATTGTTTGCCATATATTTATCAGAAAAAAGGCTGAAAACCCCGAAGTGAATCCCTAAAAACTTTTTGATTTTTAGGGTCAGATTTACCGTGTTAGCCTGTGGACTAGATAGTGCCGACACTTCTAGGGTGAAGCAGGAAGAAAAAGCTGGCTCTTGTTAGCATTAGTTAGCTTTTTTGTATCGG
>RDXV01000200.1 GCA_004292695.1 Nostocales cyanobacterium
GAGATGGGGAGATGGGGAGATGGGGAGATGGGGAGATGGGGAGATGGGGAGATGGGGAGAAAAATTAGTTCTTTATTTTTTATTCTTCTCCCTCCTGAACTCCTGACTCCTAAATTCTTCATTCTAAATTTTAAATTCTAAATTCTCCTGTTTCCTATTTCTTAACAACCACATCCTTTATGTCCACAACCATGTATGGTGTGATGTCCTTCAGCACAACCTTCTGAACAATAATATTTACCGTCTTTGAGAATTGAATTTTCTAGAGAAACGATACACAAGCACTTGGGGCAAGCGCACTTCATCTGATTTACTGTTGTCATAGTTTTTATTTAAGTTTCTGTATACAGAATATACTGTAACACATGAACAGGTATTCAGATATTTTCTCAACATAACTTAACATTAACCTTAGCTACGGTTTTAGATTATTGCTATGAATATTAAGTTTGGGCTGCTCTTGCTGAGGAATGAAAATGTAAATTTTAATTTTCCAAGAGATTAATTTTCCAAGAGACTCTCTCATTTTCATCTTCCCAGGTTTTTATGTTTATTTACTGAGTAGTAAGTAATGTTTTGATACAGGTGTATGGCATTAGAAGTGATGGCATTTCCAGTATTTTTACATATACAAAAAATATCTTATAGAACCATTTTTATGAGATAATATAGATAGAATAATCATATTAGTGTCATGAATTTCCAACGTTTTCCATAACTTAATTAGAATGGTCATAAATTTAGTAACTCTTTAAATACATTCCCGTGCAACTTCCCTGGCAAAAACAAAATTTACTCACAATAATGTAGTAAGAGTAAAATTGATCCTCTATATTCGTCGTGCAGCGAGTTAACAGTGAATGAGCTACTGCTTCAATCCCACCTGCTCCCATCCAAAAAATTCGGCCTCTAGCCAAAAGTGCCAATCTTGTGGCGCTCTACTGCTTTTGACTGGTAAATGCGGTCAATATCGAGCAGTCAAACAACTAGGTCAAGGAGGCTTTGGAGCAACGTTTTTAGGACAAAATGAAGTCTTACCAGGAAATCCTAGTTGTGTAATTAAGCAGCTAAGGCCATCAGGAACAGCACCACAGGTACTAGAGATGGCAAGGGATTTATTTGAGAGAGAAGCCAAAACTTTAGGTAAGATAGGCAATCATCCGCAAATACCCCGGCTACTAGATTATTTTGAGCAAGATCAACAATTTTACTTAGTGCAAGAGTATGTTAGTGGTGCGACTCTGCAACAGGAAGTAAAGAAAACAGGGTGTTATAGCGAGGCTGGGGTAAAACAGTTCCTGAGCGAAGTTTTACCATTGTTGCAGTACATCCATGAACTAAAAGTAATTCACCGTGATATTAAACCTGCTAATCTCATCCGTCGTTCTCAAGATGCCAGATTGGTGTTGATTGACTTTGGTGCTGTGAAAAATCAGGTTAGTCAAGCCAATTATAACCCATCAGGACAGACAGCGTTAACGGCCTATGCTATAGGTACACCGGGGTTTGCACCTCCAGAACAAATGGCCATGCGTCCTGTGTATGCTAGTGATATTTACGCATTAGGTGTGACTTGCATATATTTGTTAACGGGTAAAACTCCCAAGGATTTACCGTACAATCCCACAACAGGTGAAATAATGTGGGAACAGTTAGTACAAATTAGTGATCATTTGGCTAGTGTACTGAGAAAAATGCTGGATGTTTCTGTGCGGAATCGTTATCAGTCTGCATCAGAGGTACTCAGAGCATTGGAAATGGAGCCTTATCTTGACAGTTTAGCAAAAGGATTAATTGTTAAAACTGAGGTAGAGGTTAAAGAAAAAACATATAGCCAGTCAGAAAATTCTAACATTCTATCTGGTGAGCTTTCTTCTGGTGGTAATCCTGGTATTGCTCAGTTAGCAGCTGCTATCCGTGCTAGACGAGCGAAATTAGGAGATGTTTCTATTCCAGCAATGGAACGCAGAGAGCGCAAACCATTAAAAACCAAGTCTAATCATAATGTTATTAATGTAGGTAACAGTAATGGTAGTAGTCCCCCAGTTCAGCGCCGGATTGATTCTCAAACTTTGTTAACTGCTTATGGAAAGGGAAGGCGAGACTTTTCTTCATATAACATTAGTTTATTAAATTTACAAAGTGCTGATTTGTCAGTTACTAACTTCCATTCCGCCCAGCTGACAAAAACTAATTTACAAGGTGCTAACCTGGAAAACAGTGATTTTGGTAGAGCTAGTTTAAAACAAGCCAACTTGAGAGATGCTAATTTAAGCAAAGCTTATTTAAGTCATGCTGATTTAGAAGGTGCGGATCTCAGGGGTGCGGATCTTAGTAATGCTTATATGAGTCAAGCTAATCTCAGAGGTGCTAATTTATGTGGTGCTAATCTTACTGGTGCGAGAGTGACAGATGAGCAACTAGCACTAGCGAAGGTCAACTGGTTAACTATTCGCCCTAATGGTAAACGTGGTTTTTTATAAGTAAATCAGAAATTAATATATTTACAGCAGATTGCACATCTGTGAGGTACAAACTGAACAGACAAAACCAAAGCAGCAATAGCATTTGCATTCTGCTTTCTGCTATATGTAAACAGGGCTTGCTGATAGCGGAGCGTGGCGTAAGCCATATAAAGATAAAATTCAAAATCTTCAAGGTTTTGAGACTGTTTGAGGTGAAAAAAGGTCTAAACGGCTGCAAAAATGATGTCCTGACTTTTTGTTCTCCTTTGTCTTCAAGAAAAGACTTTTGAGCAAACTGTAAATATAATTGGCAATGAAGATTATTTCCAGTGGCTGGGAAACTTGACCCCTGATAATTTAGTCTTATTTTCACCAGTAATAAATTTTTTGTTTTTAATCTCAGATGACTACCAAAACTCAGACTACAAATCTTCAAGATAAGTTACAGCGTCTTGGTGTCAGTAGCATCACTAAGATATGTATGGGTTTACTAGCTGCTGTTCCTGTTGTTGCAAGTATACCAGCCCAAGCATTAGAAGTAGACATTCTTCCTAAAAACGCCAAATTGGGAGATACAATTTCCGTCTTAATTGAGTTAGAAAGTCAAGATCAACTAGGTATTCCCACTGTCACCGTAGGGGAAAAAACCTATCCGTCCTTTGAAATTGCCCCTAACAAATACCGTTCCTTTATTCCTACCACTCCCCTAGAAAAACCAGGAGTCAGAAACGTGACAGTTTCCGGGGAAGGACAAAGACAAAGGAATATGGCAGTATACGTAGGCGATCGCCAATTTCGTATCCAACGTATTAATTTACCACCGGGAAAAGCCGGAGTGAGAGCTACAGAATATGAACTCACCAGGGTTAGAGAATTTAGATCCCTACAAACACCGGAAAAATTCTGGAACGGGGCTTTTTTAACACCCAATAAAGGGAGAATGACCACAACTTATGGTGTCAGACGCTACTATAATGGTGTATTTGCCAATGATTACTACCATCGTGGTTTAGACTATGCTGGTGGTGCTGGTTCAGCGGTTATTGCCCCTGCTGGCGGCAGAGTTGCTCTAGTTGGTACTGTATCCCAAGGATTTAAAGTACATGGTAATACAGTTGGTATTGATCACGGACAAGGAGTAATTAGTATATTTCTGCATCTGAACCGCATTAACGTCAAAGAGGGTGACACTGTTAAACCAGGTCAGGTAATTGGTACTGTGGGTTCTACTGGTGCTTCTACTGGACCTCATTTACACTGGGGTCTGTATGTTAACGGACAATCTATTGATCCGATGCCTTGGAAAAAACAGCGCATGGATTAGTAATTGATAAATCGTAATTCGTAATTCGTAATTCGTAATTCGTAATTTTAATCACAATTATGAATTATGAATTATAAAAGATATGGTTAATTTAACTAATTGCGAGAATTTAATCTTGAGAACTTATGAGTATTGAAAAAATTGTTGAACAAGCACTCCAAGACGGCTATCTAACACCAGCAATGGAAGCAGAAGTTGGCCGCATCTGTGATAATGTTTCCGATCTGTCAATTGAAGAATATGTAGCACTTGATAGATTGATGGGTTCGCTGCTGACTGGTGAAGTAGTAGCAGTACCTCGTAAACAATTTATCAACGTCATGGAAGAGTTGGTATTGACTGAGGTAATTGCCAAAGTAGCAGAAATTGAAGCCAGTAGTGATAAATCCTTAGATGTGGGTGATATTACAGCCTACGCACTAAACCGTTTGCCACCCTTGTATGCTACCACAGAAGAGGGTGCAAATTACCAACGTCAGCGGGCGAAAACAGAATTACAAGAATTAATTACCCAAGAAGTAGGAGAGGCTATTTCCCGTTATCTAGATAAGCCTGATTTCTTCCCTGATCGGCAGATTTTGGGTAAAACTGAGGTTCTTTCTCAAGTTAGTAGCTTGCTAAAAGTGTATGCACCGAATTTTGAGCAAACGCCACCATCAAATTAGGAGTCAGGAGGAAGAGGGGGAGATGGGGAGATGGGGAGATGGGGAGGTAGAGGGAGAAAAGATTTTTAACAATTCTCAATTCTCAATGACTAAGAAAAAATTTTTCTTTCATCTAGTTGACAAATCCAAAATATTAAGCAATAATAGTATAGTTGAAAAAAACGCAAGGGACTGTAGTTCAATTGGTTAGAGCACCGCCCTGTCACGGCGGAAGTTGCGGGTTCGAGCCCCGTCAGTCCCGTTAAGATTCTAGAATAAGCTGATTGCTCCGGGAGTAATTACCAAAAGCAGTTACTACCAGTCTGGGAAAACTGCCCTTATGGGTTGTTTATATTCCCTTGGCAATTGCTATATTAATCATGCTTTGAGAGAGAGAATTAACTGTGTCTGTTAGAGTTCGTATTGCTCCTAGTCCTACAGGAAACTTACACATTGGTACAGCGAGAACTGCTGTATTCAATTATTTATTTGCTCGTCACCATGACGGGAAATTTATTTTGAGAATTGAGGATACTGATTTAGAGCGATCGCGCCCTGAATACACTGATAATATTCTCAATGGACTGCGTTGGTTAGGTTTAAATTGGGATGAAGGTCCATTTTTCCAATCTCAGCGCCTGGATCTGTATCAAGCAGCGGTACAAAAATTATTAGATCAAGGTTTAGCTTATCGCTGTTATACCACATCGGAAGAACTGGATGCGCTGAGGGAAGCACAAAAAGCGAGAAACGAAGCACCCAGATATGATAACCGTCACCGCAACCTGACACCGGAACAAATAGCAGCTTTTGAAGCCCAAGGACGCACTTCCGTAATTCGGTTTAAGATTGACGATGATCGGGAAATTGTCTGGAATGACTTAGTACGGGGTAAAATGTCCTGGCGTGGTAGTGACTTGGGTGGTGATATGGTCATTGCTCGCGCATCTGCTGAGGGAATTGGTCAACCACTATATAATTTTGTGGTGGTAGTGGATGACATTGATATGCAAATTACTCATGTCATTCGTGGTGAAGATCATATTGCTAACACTGCAAAGCAAATTTTGTTATATGAAGCGATGGGTGCAAAAACCCCAGAATTTGCCCATACACCGTTAATTTTGAACCAAGAAGGCCGTAAACTTTCCAAACGGGATGGAGTAACTTCTATTTCTGACTTCCAGAAAATGGGTTTTACTGCGTCAGGTTTAGTTAATTATATGACATTGTTGGGATGGTCTGCACCGGATTCTACCCAGGAAATTTTTACTTTAACCGAAGCTGCCAAAGACTTTGGCTTTGAGCGGGTAAATAAGGCAGGTGCTAAATTTGACTGGGATAAATTAGATTGGATCAATAGTCAATATATCCATAATATGGCAGTGGATCAATTGACAGATTTAATTATTCCATTTTGGCAGGAAGCGGGATATACCTTTGCTGGTGGTAGAGAGCGCCCTTGGTTAGAGCAGTTGGTAAGTTTAATTGCTGCAAGTTTAACGCGGTTAGTGGATGCTGTTCCTATGACCAAAGTATTTTTTACTGAGGGAGTAGAGTTAAGCGAAGAAGGTAGTCAACAACTGCAACAGGAAGGTGTGAAACCTGTACTAGAGGCAATTATTACAGCTTTAGAAAACCAAGGAGAACTTTCCGCAGATAGCGCCCAGGAGATAATTAAACAGGTGGTGAAAGAGCAGAAAGTGAAAAAAGGTTTGGTAATGCGATCGCTCAGAGCCGCTTTAACTGGGGATGTACACGGACCTGATTTAATTCAGTCATGGTTATTGTTAAATCAGATTGGTTTAGATAAACAGCGTTTAAATCAAGCGGTTTAGTCATTAGTCATTAGTCATTAGTCATTGGTTATTAATTTTGACTTTTGACTTTTGACCTTTGACTTGATACCACCCCACACCCTGAAAGTGGGGAACTTGAAGTTGAATAATCTTGTCTTTTAAATTAACTATATAAGAATATAAGTATGATGAAAAAAAATGTTGTCAAGATAGTTATAAGATTATCAGTAACGATAATCACTGTAGGCTTAATAACAACTATCAATAGTTTAGCTGATGCCCAAGAAACAACGCCAATTTTAGCAGATATTACCATTGATAACAAATTTAAACCTGATCCATTGGTAATTAGGGGAATGAGTGGTAGTTCAGTTCCAGCTAGTCAAGTAAATGGGGGGAATAAAACCCAAACTGGTACTTGTTCTGGGTTTGTAGATAAAGATCCAAATCATAATTTAAAACTGCTGAATAAATTTGATTATCTAAAAATTCAAGTAGAAAGCCCAGCGGATACGACTATTATGATTAAAGGACCGGGAGGGACTTGGTGTAATGATGATTTGGATGGTAAAAACCCTGGTATTGTTGGAGAATGGTTAAAGGGGAGTTATAAAATTTGGGTAGGTTCTTATGAAAAAGGAAAGTCTCTTCCTTATACTCTAAAAATTACTGAAGCTAAGTAGGGAAGAGGGAATTGTATTATCTTTATTCAGCAAACCCTAATTATTGAAGAAGATCCAGTACATACTGAAACCCTTCTTTCTTGTTACCTGTTTCCTGCCTCTTTTTTTAATTTCTACCAATACCAAAATTATCGCCTTTTCAAACGTAAATAAACATAAATGATGTGTTTTAGACAATCAGGTATATCGGGATAATTTCCTAGTACAAGTTCTTGAAAAATTCCTAGAGAACCTGGATAAATCACTATTGATAAACCATATTTAACTAGACAGGCAAAAATCGCAATTTCTTCTAGTAAATATTGGCATGACATTTTTATATAAAGATCGAAATTTTCATTTTTTTCTTCAAAGTGGCGAAGTATAAACTCTTTAGCGCAAAATTGAAGTAAATTATAAAAGTTTTCATCTTGTCTAACACAACATTGCAATTGTTCGTAATATTTCAAATAATCTGCGGTTTTTTTTATGTCTGAGAAAAAGATGACATCATATTCGCAATGAGCGGCATAACGTTCAAAAATATAACTAGCATTATATATGTATTCCCTGCCAATAATCAGTGATTTGTTAATTGCCTGATATTCAGTTAAACCTTGATTAATTTGCATTGTAATTCGATGTATGCTGTCCCCAATGAGAAGCGTACATTTTTTAAAATGTTTACTAATCCAATCTGCCATTGCTACAAATTTTGTGGTTGAGAACTGATCACTTTCTAAGCTTACACCTAAAAAACAATGTTCATAATTTTCAAGTTCTTGTTTGGCAGATTCTGGAACAATTTCTTCAATTCCTATCCCATACTTTGGTCTAGTTAAAACTACTATTTGTTTCTGAGGATTGAGAATTTTTTGAAAATCCCTGTATTTGATCATTACCAAATCAGTATAGGAATAGGCATAAAAAGCCATTTCTGGGTATTTAGATAATTCTTCCAGCCAAAAAACCTCCATGTTGTAAATTTCGCCACAGGGCGGGAGTGTGCCAAATTCACAATTAGGAATTAGATTTGCAAATTCTTGTTGGTTAAATACTCTAATCTTGTTTGTACCTAAAACTTCTTGAAGAGAGTTGATATTGATTCTGAGACTAGCTGGTGCAAGAATCATGGCTGTTTTTATGCCATCAATTTCTACTAATAAGTTTTCAATTAAATTCATTCCCAATAAATGTTTATATCTTGTCAGTTCCTTGGATGTATGAGTAGGCGAATAATGAATATGTGTGTATTTAATTTGGTGATTGTTGAGGAATTCTTACATTTGCTGAATAGACATAAGTAGTCGTGCAAAATAAATTTTATATTTGGGAGAGGGAACAGGGAACAGGGAACAGGGAACAGGTAAGGAATACAGACATTTTTGTTTTCACTCG
>RDXV01000311.1 GCA_004292695.1 Nostocales cyanobacterium
TAAGACAAAATATAAAACTTGAAATTATCAAATAATATAAAACATGAACTAAGAGGATGTTTTAAAAGTGGGAGGGTGTTGTAAGAAAGCTCACAAAGTATATGCTGGAATTTGTAGATAACAGCACCTTGTGAGCAGATGAGTAAAGCATACCCTAGTAACTTGACATGGGAACAGTGGGAATTGATAGCAGAAGAGTTTCCATCAGCCAAATTTGGTGGTCGCCCACGCAGTGTAGCAATATATGCGGTTGTCAATGCCATTTTGTATGTATTATGCCAGGGATGTACATGGCGAGGATTGCCGGGAGATTTCCCGCCTTGGCAAACAGTTTATGGTTATTTTTGGCGATGGAGTCAAGATGGTACATGGTTAAAGATTCACGACAAACTTTACCAGTGGGTTAGGGTCGCTGCGGGACGGGAACCTAGTCCATCAGAAGCCGCAGTTGATAGCCAATCAGTGGAAACAGCAACGATGATTTCCCAAGATGTAGGTTATGATGCAGGTAAAAAGATACATGGACGTAAACGGCATCTAAGTGTGGATATGTTAGGGCTGGTTTTGCGGGTTTTGGTAACCTCTGCCAGTCTCCCAGAACGGGAAGGAGCCAAAAAAGTTCTCCATCGAGTTCATAATACCCAGAATCAGGTTAAACGATTAAATACCATTTGGATGGATGGTGGATACCGAGGAGAAGAATTTATGCGTTGGGTGATGGATATGTTTCGGTGGATTGTCACAATTGTCCTCAGACCCTTGGAGAAAAAGGGTTTTGTCCATTTACCTAAGCGTTGGGTTGTGGAGCGTACTTTTGGCTGGCTGAATTGGTGTCGGCGTTTAAGCAAGGATTATGAACGATTACCTGAAACTTCCGAGACATTCATTTATGTTGCTATGATTCGTCTCATGGTTCGACGACTGGCATAATTTTTAGCCTTCTCTGACTTTTAAAACATCCTCTTAAAGCCTTACCTTTTTTTAAAGTTCTCCTAGCTTTTTGAAACCAAGCCTTTCGTTCTTGTTCTTCAGTAAAAGCCACATCTGCAAAAACTTGTAAATGTTCAGTGACATGGTAGAAATCAAATAATTGATAAGTTTCTGATGGGCAACCTAAGCGTTCTAAAAGTGGAGGAATGTGTTTCCATATCCATTCCGCACCATCGGCGATAAACAACACCTGTTTAGCTTGACTTATTCCCAAATTAACCAAATACATTTCTAAAATTTGCAAAAAAGAAGTGTTTTGAGATTTCAAAAAACCGTCAACAACTACCAACCTTTAAACAAATCCTACCAAATAAACAAATTATTGAAATAAATATTC